>JAEYZV010000129.1 GCA_023427865.1 Acidobacteriota bacterium | reverse complement strand
CGTCGGCGAGTTGCGCCGCGGCGGGCGAGGCCCGACGCGGCGCACGTTCGAAATCATGCGTCGGCACGGCCCGACGCCCTGCGTACGATGTCTCGCGTAGCCGCCGGGCCTCGCCCGGCGGGCGTACGCGAGGGCGGCGCTAGACGTTGCGTCGTTCGCGGCGCCGTGGACGATCGCCGCGTTCCCGTGCGGGCGGTGGCGGCGGCGCAGCGGCGGTCACGTTCTTGCTCAACGCGATCGCGAGCGACGAGGCGATGAACACCGTCGAGTACGTGCCGCTGACGATGCCGACGAGCATCGTGAAGGCGAAGCCCTCGAGCACTTCGCCGCCGAACAGGAAGAGCGCGAGCACCGACAGGAACGTCGTGCCGGCGGTGATGATCGTCCGGCTCAACGTCTGGTTCACCGCGGTATTGACCTGCTGATCGAGCGGCGCGCCACGCATCGTGCGCGCGTTCTCGCGCACGCGGTCGAAGATGACGATCGTGTCGTTGACCGAGTAGCCGGTGATGGTGAGGATGGCGGCGACGATGTTGAGCGACAGCTCGTAGCCGAAGACCGTCAGGAACGCGATCGTGACGACCACGTCGTGCAGGGTGGCGGCGATGGCGCCGATCGCGAACGAGGGCCGGAAGCGGAACGCGATATACGCGGCGATGCCGAGGATGCTCGCCAGCGTGGCGTAGACGCCCTTGCGCTGCAGGTCCTTGCCGATGACGGGACCGACGATCTCGGTGCTGATCACCTCGAACTCGCCGAGCTGGCCGGCGCGCACCGCGTCGATCACCTGCCGCGCGCCCTGCTCGAGGCTCGTGCCCTGCTCGCCCTGCGTCGTCTGCGGCAGCCGCACGAGCACTTCGTTGGCATCGGCGGCGCCGTACTGCTGGACGACCTTCTCGCCGGGGATCGTCTCGAGCGCGTCGCGCACCGCCTGCTCGTTGGTCGGCTGCTCGAACTTCAGCACGACGATCGTGCCGCCGGAGAAGTCGATGCCGAGCGGCATCCCCTGCCGCACGACCTGCACCAGGCCGAGCACGACGATGAGCGCCGAGAAGGCCAGCGCGTGCCAGCGCCAGCGGATGAAGTTGTAGTTCGTGTTCGTGAACAGGTTCATGGCGCCCTCAGATGCTCAGCTTCGCGGCCTGCGGGCGCCGAGAGAGGATGAGTTCGAACAGCGTGCGCGACACGAACACCGCCGTGAACACGTTGGACAGCAGCCCGAAGGTCAGCGTGGTGGCAAAGCCGCGGATCGGACCGGTGCCGAACTGGAACAGGAACGCCGCCGCAATCAGCGACGCGATGTGGGTATCGAGAATCGTCAGGAAGACGCGATCGAAACCGGCCGCCACGGCACCCCGCGCCGACTTGCCGGCCGCCATCTCCTCCTTGATTCGCTCGAAGATCAGGACGTTGGAGTCGACGCCCATGCCGATCGTCAGGATGAAGCCGGCAATGCCCGGCAGCGTCATCACGGCGCCGATGTAGGCCATGAAGCCCAGCAGGATCAGCAGGTTGAGCGAGACCGACAGCAGCGCGTTGATGCCCGACAGCTTGTAGTAGGCGAGCATGAACAGCGTGACGAGCGCCAGGCCGATCAGCGAGGCCATCACGCCGGCGCGGATCGAATCCTGGCCGAGCGACGGGCCGACGGTGCGCTCCTCGAGGTAGGTCAGGCTCGCCGGCAGCGCCCCCGACCGCAACGTCAGCGAGAGGTCCTGCACCTCCTGCTGGGTGAACGACCCGGAGATGCGGCCCTCGTCGTAGATGCGTCCCTCGATCGTCGGTGCGCTCTGCACGCGGCCGTCGAGGATGATCGCCAGCTGCCGGCCGATGTTCTGCGCCGTCAACTGGCTGAACTTGTCGGCGCCCTGCTGGTTGAGCGAGAAGGCGACGGCCGGCTGGTTGTTCTCGTCGAGGGAAGGACGCGCGTTGCGGAGGTCGCGCCCGGTGATCCCGGCCACGCGCTTCACGAGGTAGTAGACCGGGCCGGCCTCCCCCGCCTCGGAGGCCCCGGGCACGATCTCGAGGTCGGGCGGCACCTGCCCGCCGCGCGTCGCCAGCAGCGCCTCGCGCGACGGCGCGGGACCGTCCTCCACGATCTTGAGCTCGAGCAGCGCCGTGGAGCGGATGATCTCCTTGGCGCGGTTGACGTCGGTGACGCCGGGCATCTGGACCAGGATCTGGTCGCCCTCCCCGTGGGGCGCGACGATGGGCTCGGCGACGCCGAGCTCGTTCACGCGACGTTCGATCGTCTGCAGCGCCTGCGCGACCGCCTCCTGCCGGAGGCGATTGACCTGCGCCGGCTTGAGCGTGAAGGTATAGGTACCCCCGGCGCCGGACGCGCGATCGAAGACCTGCCCCACCCATTCGTCGGCGATGCGCCGGAAGTCGGCGTCGCGGTCGGACGGGACGCCGTCGACACGGAACGAGCGGACGTCCTGTGGGGTGACGGCCCCCACCGAGACGCCCTGCCGCGTCAGCTCGTCACGCAGCCGCTCGGCCGTCGTTTCCGTCTCGAGCTTCAGCGCATCGTCGGTCTGGACGCGCAGCACGAGATGGACGCCGCCCTTCAGGTCGAGACCGAGCCTGACCTTTTCCTGCGGGGGGTAGAAGGCCACGACGGCCAGCGCGACCACCACGAGGATGGCGATCACTCTCCAGCGAAGGTTACTTGTCATGAGGGATTACGAGGCACCCTGATCGGACACGACCGGATCCTGGCCCTGCAGCCCGCCGATGGCGGCCCGGGCGACGTCGATGCGGACCTGCGGGGCGATCTGGAGCTGGACGTGCTTCTCGCCGAGCCTGGTGATGGCGCCGTAGATGCCGCCCGTGGTGATCACCTTGTCGCCGATCTTGAGGCTGTTCTGGAAGTCGGCAACCTTCTGTTGCCGCTTCTTCATGGGCATCAGCACCATCACGTAGAAGATGCCGAGGATGATGACGAAGGGCAGCAGGGACAGCCACGGGCTGGCGTTTGGATCGGCCGGGGCCGTCATCGCGAGCAGGGGATGGGCGAGCACACTCGGGCAGAGCATCAGGAACTCGGGGTTGTCGGGGAGAAGCGGCGGTGGAAATCCTGCCGGAATTGCTCGAACCTCCCGAAACCGATAGCCTGTCGGATCCGCCTGAGGGTGTCAAGGTAAAAGACGAGATTGTGGATGCTCGCCAGCGTGCCGGCGTTCATCTCCTGGTTGCGGAACAGGTGACGCAGGTAGGCGCGGGAATGCCGCCGGCAGGTCTCACAGGGGCATCCGTCGTCGATGGGCCGGTCGTCGCGGGCGAACCGGGCATTGCGCAGGTTGATCGGGCCATCCGGGGTGAACACCTGGCCGTTGCGGGCGTTGCGGGTCGGCAGCACGCAGTCGAACATGTCGATGCCGCGCGCCACGCACTCCACGAGGTCGTCGGGCATGCCCGTACCCATCAGGTACCGCGGCCGGTCCTCGGGCAGCAGCGGCGTCGTCTCGCCCACCACCTGATACATCGTCTCGACGGCTTCGCCGACGCTGAGGCCGCCGATCGCGTACGACTCGAACCCGATCTGCTGCAGCACCTCGGCGCTCCTGGCGCGAAGGTGCGGGTAGATGCCGCCCTGCACGATGCCGAACTGCGCCTGGCCGGGATTGGTTACGGTGACGCCGTCGACCGGGCCGGCCTTCAGCTGCAGGAAGCGGTCGCGGGCCCGGCGCGCCCAGCGAAGGGTGAGATCGAGAGACGCCGCGGTCGCCGCTTCGCTCGCCGGCGCGGCGAGGCACTCGTCGAGCACCATGGCGATGTCGGGACCGAGCTGGGCCTGGATGTCGACGACACGTTCGGGCGTCAGCTCGTGGCGCGAGCCATCGAGGTGCGACTGGAACCGTGCGCCCGTCTCGCTGATCGTCACCAGCGGGCCGAGACTGAAGACCTGGTAGCCGCCGCTGTCGGTGAGGATCGGGCCGGGCCAGCCGATGAAGCGGTGCAGCCCGCCGCGCTCGGCGACGAGATCGTCGCCGGGACGGAGATAGAGGTGATAGGTGTTGGCGAGGACGATCTGCGCCCCCGCTTCCTCGAGTGCGCGCTGGGTGACGCCGCGGACGGCACCGCGCGTGCCGACCGGCATGAAGGCGGGAGTCTCGACAACGCCGTGGGGCGTCTCGAGTCGACCCGTGCGTGCCTGCCCGTCCCGCCCTGTCAGCGTGAACGCGAAGGCCGCAGGCATTCGGCTATACTACGGCATCCATCCGGCCACTTCCGGCCGCCTTCCCGGATCTCCGAACCTTGAAGAAACTGCGCGTGGGCGTCATCTACGGTGGCCGCTCGGGCGAACACGAAGTCTCGATCGCCTCTGCCGCCGCCGTCATGGCCAACCTCGATCGCGCCCGCTACGAGCCGGTGCCGATCCGCATCGAGCGCGACGGTCGCTGGGCGCTCGCCGACAAGCCTCCGACCGCCGCTTCGGCGTCCGAGGTCATCGAACAGACGCGATCGGAGATGAAGGCGCTGCGCGCCGGCCGGGAGGTGCACTTCGTCGCACGCCCGAGCGAAGAGACGATTCTCGCCATCGACAGGACGCAGGGGCGTGGCGGCGAGGAGCCGCGCGCCCTCGTCACCGGCGTCGGCCTCGACGTGATCTTCCCGGTGCTGCACGGTCCTCACGGTGAGGACGGCACGGTGCAGGGCCTGCTGGAACTGGCCAACGTGCCCTACGTCGGGTGCGGCGTGCTCGCCTCGGCCGTGGGCATGGACAAGGCGGTGATGAAGCGGCTGTTTGCCGCGCACGGGCTGCCCACCTGCGCCTGGGTCGTCGTGCTGCGCCGCCGTGTGCTCGCCGAACCCGACGCGGTGGCCGACGAGGTTGCCGATCGCCTCGGCTTCCCGGTGTTCGTCAAGCCGGCCAATCTGGGGTCGAGCGTCGGCATCTCGAAGGCACGCACGCACGACGAGCTCGTGGAGGCCCTCAAGCTCGCCGCCGACTTCGATCGCAAGGTCGTGGTCGAGGCGGCCGTGCCCAACGCACGCGAGATCGAGGTCGCGGTGCTCGGCAACGACGACCCGACGGCGTCGGTACCTGGCGAGATCGTGCCCTCACGCGAGTTCTACGACTACGAGGCCAAGTACCTCGATAGCGGCAGCCGGCTGGCCATTCCCGCGGAGCTGCCGGCCGACTTGGGCGCGCGGCTGCAGCAACTGGCCATCGAAGCGTTCCGCGCCGTCGATGGGTCGGGCCTGAGCCGCGTGGACTTCCTCGTCAACGGCGACACCGGCGAGGTGTTCGTCAACGAGATCAACACCATGCCCGGCTTCACGACGATCAGCATGTACAGCAAGCTGTGGGCGGCGACCGGTCTCGGCTACGCAGAGCTCGTCGATCGCCTCGTGCAGCTGGCACTCGAGCGGCACGCCGAGAAGCAGCAGCTGCGCGTGTCGGCGCTCTCGTGAGTCCGGACCCACACGCCGGAGAGGGACCGCTGTCCCCAGCGGTCCGTCTGCATCGTCTCAGCGGTCCGTCTGCGATCCATACGTAGCCGTCGGGCCTCGCCCGACGACTGCTACATCACATCCATCGCCCTGAACGGTAGGGCCCGCTCTCCGAGCG
>JAEYZV010000094.1 GCA_023427865.1 Acidobacteriota bacterium | reverse complement strand
ATCCGAATCCCGCCCGCCGGGCAAGGCCCCGCGGCTACGTACAAACCCCGAAGGCCGAAGGCCGACCGACGAAGGCCGATACCAATACGCGCCGGGCAAGGCCCGGCGCCTACACGCCCGCTTCGTTCAGGATGCGGTGCAGGATGGCGTCGGTGTCGGTGAGCGGCAGGTTGCTGATGTAGAAGTGCTTCACGCCGGCGGCACGGAGCGTACGGATAGTCCGCGCGCACACCGTCTCGGGCGACAGCCCCGCGCCGAACTCCTCGACGAGCTCCGCCACGGGCACGGGCATGAAGCCCGCGAGCATGTCGAGCGTCCGCCGGCGCGCGCTGCGGTAGTAGAACACCCCGAACACGCCCGGCATCGTCACGCCGCGGCGATCCGCTTCGGCGAGGAAGCGCTCCACGTCGCGTACCTGGTGGTGCGTGGCGACCTGCGTCAGGTAGTACTCGCCCGTGAACGTCCCGTCGGTCAGGAACTCGACCTGCCGCTCCGGGTTCCTGTGCGGGTTCGCCCAGCCGCCGAGCACCAGCGATGGCTGCCGGCGACGGATCGCCGCACGCAGTTCCCACGCATGCTCCACGCAGCGCGGCGTACCGACCGCCTTGTCGCCCCCCAGCACGACGAGCGACGGAAAGCCGTGCAGGTGCGCCCTGTCGGCGTAGGTGAGGCAGTACTGCAGGGTGTGCTTGGTCGTGAGGAACGGCACGATGTGGTCGTGCGGCACGTCCTCGCCGAGGTTCAGCACGAGGTGCCGGAGGTTGTCTTCCTCCTGCGCTCCGACCGCGCTGTCGGTGAGGCACACGTGATGCCCGTGGCGCACGAGCCGGCGGACGGCGTGGTAGGTGTCGATCCACGCGTCCATGCCGGCCGACGGACTCAGCTCGACGCGTGGGGGACGGAGTTCGACTGCGAAGACGGATGCACGGCCCGTGTGGGCGTCGTCGAATGCGGGCATGAATTGTAGCGACGGCCAGGCGGGCGCAGAGGGCCGGCTGGGACCCGCCGTCGCTCCGCTTCGGCGAGCCAGGCAGCCGGCCCTACCTACGTGTGGTAGATCAATCGATCTTCTGGCGCTTCACCTTGTAGCCGGCCGGCACCGTGAACAGGTCGTCGGCAAGCGGCTCACCGGAGATGCTCGTCACCACGCTGCTGACCTCGCTGTTGCCCATCTTGGCAAACAGCCCGGCCATCGGACCCTCGCCCGACAGCTTGATGTTCTGCGTGGACTGCAGCGCGATGCCCTTCTCGGCCATCGTCCGGTAGAGCGCCATCATGCCGCTGGCGTTGCCGGGCTGCGCCTTGGCGGCGCGCGGGTCGCCGAAGAAGAACCCCTTCTCGGCCGCCGCGATGTAGAACGCCGCGTAGTCCTTCGCGCCGGGAGCGTCGGTCGAGAGGAAGGCCGGCCCGGTGATGTTGACCGTCATCGCCATGCCGCCCTCGCCGCCCATCGTCGACTTCACCGAGACCGCGAGGTCGTAGCCGGTCGCCTTGTAGCCGGCAATCTCCTTCGTCTCGCCGTTGGGCGTGATCTTCACGTCCACGCCGTCGGCCGAGAGTCCCGCCGACTTCAGCGCACCGCTGGACTCGGCGATGTTCCAGATCTCGGCTTCCTTCTTCTTGTGGTTGATGCTGATCATCTCGCCGGCATCGACGTCCATGATGGTCGACAGCTGATTGCCGCCCATCGTCTGGTCGGTGCGCATCTTGTTGCCCTTGATGTAGGTGACCGTCTCGCCCGACGGCTTCATCCCCATCATCTTGCCGCTCATCTGCGCGACCATCTTCACGTCGGCCGAGGCTGATGCCGCACAGGCCAGGACGCCGAGGACCACCACCGCAATACGAACGCGCATCGTGCTTGCTCCCTCCATATGGAGAACCAACGAATCGGGCGACAGGGCCGCACGGGCGGCCGCGGCAATCCCTTCCGCTGGCTGACCGAAGTATAGAATGCTGGCGTCAGCCGACCGAACGCCCGATTACTCCTTCATCGGCTCGCCTCCCCCACTCCTTGACATGAGCGAGATCACGTTCCTTGGGGCCGCACAGACCGTCACCGGCTCCCGACACCTGCTGCGCACCAACGCCGGCCAGCGGATCCTCGTGGACTGCGGCATGTTCCAGGGCCTCAAGTCGCTGCGCGACCGCAACTGGCACGGGCTCGGCGTGACGCCCACCGACATCGACGCCGTGCTGCTCACGCACGCCCACCTCGACCACTGCGGCTGGCTGCCGCGGCTGGTTTCGGCCGGCTATCGCGGGCGCATCTACTGCACGCCCGGCACCCGCGACCTCTGCTCGCTGGTGCTCCCAGACGCCGGCCGCATCCAGGAGGAGGACGCGCGGCAGGCCAACAAGCACGGGTACACGAAGCATCGTCCGGCCCTTCCGCTCTTCACCGAAGACGACGCGCGACGGGCGCTGACGCTGATGCAGCCCGTGTCGTTCGAGGTTCCGCTGCCGATCGTGCCGGGAGTGACCGCCGAGTTCATCCGCGCGGGGCATCTCCTGGGTTCGTCGTTCATCCGCGTCACGCAGGAGGACGAGGGGCGCACGATCCTCTTCGGCGGCGACCTCGGCCGCTACGACCGTCCGGTGCTGCCCGATCCGACGTCAATGGAGGAAGCGGACGTGCTGCTCGTCGAGTCCACGTACGGCAACCGCACGCATGCCCCCGACGATGATGGCGCGATGATCGCGGAGGTCGTCGTGCGCACACACGAGCGCGGCGGCCGGCTCGTCATTCCGTCGTTCGCGATCGGCCGGGTCGAGGAGGTGCTGTACTGGCTGCAGCGCCTCGAGAAGGAGGCGCGCATCCCGTCGATGCCGACCTACGTCGACAGCCCGATGGCCGCCGAAGCGCTGGCGTTCTACAGCTCGCGCCCCGACGAGCTCGACCCCGACATGCGCCCGGTGCATCGCGGGCCCATGTTCGACACGCGCCGCCTGCACGTGATCAAAGACACCGAGGAGTCCAAGGCGCTGACGCGCTCCACCGGCCCGGCCATCATCATCTCGGCCAGCGGGATGGCCACCGGCGGGCGGGTCCTTCACCACCTGAAGCAGATGCTGCCCGACGACCGCAACACGGTGATGTTCGTCGGCTTCCAGGCCCCGGGCACACGGGGGCGGTCCCTCGTGGACGGCGCCGACACGGTGAAGATCCATGGCGAGGTCATCCCGGTGAATGCCCGCGTCGTGAAGAACGACCAGATGTCGGCCCACGCGGATCGCCACGAGATCCTGCGCTGGCTGCGCGGCTTCAAGCGTCCGCCGGCGCATACGTTCCTGGTGCACGGCGAGCCGGACGCGATGGGCGTGCTCGCCGAAACGATCCACAGGGAGCTCGGATGGACGGTGCACCAGCCCCAGCACAAGGAACGCGTGGACCTGGCGTCGGGGCGACATCCGCGGGTTCGGCGCGTGGCTGCGCGTGTGGGCCAGGCCGGCCCCGCTGGGACAGCGGGCCCTACCGGGACCGCCGGCCCTACCGGCGATGGTCAGGCTGCGCCATCGGTAGGGCCGGCTGTCCCAGCCCGGCCTATCGGCCCTACCGAGGCGTCATGACCGAGAGGACCTGGCTCATCGAGCGCGTCGGCCCCGCCGCCGTCGTCCAGCTGTATGCCGATGCCTTCGCGACGCTGTCGCCGCGCGACAAGCAGCTCGCCTGGCATCTCTACGAGGCGGCGCTCGCCGGGCGCGACATCTACTACGACCAGCGCTACGAACACGCCCTCGCGATGCGCGACCTCGTCGAGGCCCTGTTCGTCGGCCGCTCGTCGCTCGACGCCGGGATCGCGGGCGCCATCGAGCGCTACGCGAAGCTGTTCTGGATCAACTCCGGGCCGTACGAGCACATCACGTCGCGCAAGTTCGTCCTCGAGCTGACGCGCGAGCTGCTGCTCGAGGCGCTTCGGACGGTGCAGGCCTCCGGCGTGGTCGTGCCCCTCGGCGCGCACGCCACGGCCGACGCATTCGTGGACGCTCACGAACGCGACTTCCTCGACGAGTCGTACCGGCCGATGGTCACGAGCAAGACCCCGGCACCGGGCGACGACATCCTCTCGGCAAGCGCCAACAACCTGTACGTGAACGTCGCCGCTGCCGACCTCGCGGGGTTCACGGAGGCGCACGCGCTCAACTCGCGCCTCGTGAAGGACGAGAGTGGTGCCCTGCGCGAAGAGGTCTACAGGATCGGCGGCCGCTACGGCGCGACGCTCTCGCGCATCGTCGGCCACCTGGAAGCCGCGCGCGAAGTGGCGCCAGACGCCACGGCACGCGCCCTCGACCGGCTGATCCGGTTCTACAGGACCGGCGACGAGGCCGACCGACGAGCCTACGACATCGCGTGGGTCGCCGACACCGGTTCGTCGGTGGACACGATCAACGGCTTCATCGAGGTGTACCTCGACGCGCGCGGCCACAAGGGCGCGTACGAGGGCATCGTCTTCCACGAGAACCCGGAGAAGACCGCGGACATCCGGCGGATCGCCGAGCATGCGGCGTGGTTCGAGCGGCAGATGCCGTACGACGATGCGTACAAGCGCACCGACGTGGTGGGCGTGTCGGCGCGGGCGATCGACGTGATCGTCGAGTGCGGCGACGCCGGCCCGATGACGGCCATCGGCATCAACCTCCCGAACGACGAGTCGATTCGCGAGGTGTACGGCAGCAAGTCCGTATCGCTGGCCAACGTCGTGGAGGCCTACGAGAAATCGCAGCCCGAGAGCCTGCGTGAGGAGTTCTGCTGGTCCGAGGAGGAGCGCGACCGCTCCAAGCGGTGGCAGCCGCTCGCGAGCGAGCTCACGACGAGCCTGCACGAGGTGATCGGACACGGGTCGGGGCGCATGGCGCCGCACGTGGGCTCGCCGCAGGCGGCGCTGCGCGAGCAGTACTCGACGCTCGAGGAGACGCGATCGGACCTCGTGGCGCTCTACTTCATCGCCGATCCGGTCATGGTGGAGCTCGGGCTGGTCGATGCCGACAACCACGCCGACGTGCTCCGCGCCGAGTACGAGGGGTACGCCCGCAACGCGCTCGTGCAGCTGCGCCGCGTGCGGCAGGGCACGCACCTCGAGGAGGACCACATGCGCAACCGCCAGGCCATCGTGCACTGGTTGATGGCGCACTCGTCGGCAATCGAGGTGCGGCACCGCGAGGCCCGCACGTTCTACGTGGTGACCGACATCGATGCCTTCCACGAGGGGGTGGGCCGCATGCTCGCGCTCGTGCAGCGCATCAAGTCCGAAGGCCTGTACGACGAGGCGGTGACGCTCTTCGAGGCGTACGGCATCCATTTCGACGGCGGTTTGCGCGACGAGGTCGTCGCACGCGTCGATCGGCTGGACCTGCCGTCCTACACCGGCTTCGTGATGCCGCGGCTGGCGCCCGTGCACGACGCATCGGGCGCGATCGTCGACGTGGAGGTGTCGTATCCCCAGGACCTCGCCACCCAGATGCTCGAGTACTCCGCGCAGTACCGCATGGCCGACGAGGATCGCCGGGTGCTCGAGTCCTGGTCTGCGTGATCTCCGCCGGGTCATCGTCGCGACGCTCCTGCTCGTCGCGTCGGGCGGGGCCGTAGTCGCGGCCCAGAGTGAACGGGACCTGAAGAGCGCGATCCTCGCCGCCGACGATGGCCGCGTGCAGTCGCTCGAGCATCGTCAGGTCGTTGCGTCGGCGCTGACGCAGGACGACCCCGCGATCCGCGCGCTTGCGCTGCGCGCGATCGGTCGCACGCGGCGAGCCGTGTTCCTTCCGCAGGCAATGGCGGGGCTCAGGCACGCATCGCTCGACGTGCGGCGCGAAGCGGCGTTCGCGGTGGCGCACATCGGGAGCGGTGCGCCTGAGGCCCACG
>JAEYZV010000675.1 GCA_023427865.1 Acidobacteriota bacterium | reverse complement strand
TCAATCGGAAACGGGAGTCAGAGGTCGGAAGTCGGGCGGGGACTAGCGGGTAGCGGGTAGCGGGTAGCGGGTATCGGGTACCGGGTACCGGGTGCCGTGCCGGGTTCAAGACCGGGGTACCGAGTGCCGGGGACGGGATGCCGGGCAAGAGCGACGAGATCGGCATGGCATCGGTGCCTCGGGACCCGGAACCCGGAACCCGGAACCCGGTTCCCCGCTACCATTCCCCATGCCGCTGTACCGGTGGGACGAGATCGCGCTCGAGAAGGTGACCGAGATGGTGTCGCGGAAGGTCGTGCGTGGAGAGCGCGAGATGCTCACGCAGGTGTACCTGAAGAAGGGCGCGCTCGTGCCCTTGCACGCGCACGAGGAGGAGCAGATGACCTACGTACTCCAGGGCGCGCTGCAGTTCCTCGTCGGCGGTGAGGACATCCGCGTGGAAGAAGGCGAGGTGCTCCACATCCCGAGCGGCGTGGCGCACCAGGCGGTGGCGCTCGACGACACGTTCGTCCTGGGCGTCTTCAGCCCGGCGCGGGGGACGGGCTGAAGAACTGCAAATTTCGAAATTTCAGAATTTCACTACCACCGCCAACCTTCGAGCATTGGGGTGGCTAATGAGATTCTGAAATTTTGCACTTCTGCAATTTTCCCGGCCTTCTCTCAGTGCACGTTCCATCCGCCGCTTCCCCGGCCGCCCTGGTGGATGTCGAACCTGCGCCGGGCCCGCTGCAGGCGCCACTTCGTGTAGCGGTATTTCAGTTCGGCCATGGGGCCACCGCGGCCGCGCATCAGAAGCGCCCATCCGGTGGCGAGACCCCCGAGATGCGCCAGGTGCGCCATCTGTCCCCCCGACGAGGTGATCGACAGCAGCAGCGTGATCGCTCCGGTGATCAGCACGAAGACGCGTGCCGGGACCGTGAACAGGAAGTACATGTAGTTGGGGCGATGCGCGAACAGCACGCCATACGCGGCGAGCAGGCCGTAGATCGCCCCTGACGCCCCCACCGTCGGCGTCACGTACATGAAGTCGGCGAACCCGAACGGCAGCAGCGCCGCGACGATCGTCGTGGCGGCGGCCCCGAGCCCGCAATACACGTAGAAGCGCGCAAAGGCCTCCGTGCCCCAGGTCCGCTCCAGTTCCACGCCGAACATCCACAGCGTGAGCATGTTGAACACCAGGTGGGTGAGCCCGGCGTGCAGGAACATGTAAGTGAACGGCTGCCAGAGCCAGAACGACTCGAGCACCGCCGCAGGCGTCAGGCCGCCGATGATCGTCAGCGAGGGCATGACGATCTGGCCCAGGAAGACGACGACGTTGGCGATCAGGAGCGCCTTGACGGCAGGCGTGAGGGGACCGGGCCCGAACCGATACGAAACCCGGGTGTAGGGTGAACGCGCCACGCTGCCAGTCTACCCGCGCCCGCGTCGTCGCGAGAGGCCGGATGCGGCAGGGGCGTCAGGGCCTCTGGTCGTCGTCCCCCTCGTCGGCAGCGGGATCGACGGCTGCCACGTTCACCTCGACAGGTTCGACGTGCATGGGCAGCGGAGGGGCCGCCGGCAGGCGGAGCGCCAGCACGGCCGCACCGATCGGCACCAGGGCGAGGATCGTGAGCGTGGTCGGCAGCCCGAGGACGTCGGCCACCGACCCCGTGACGGGCACCAGCATGCCGCCCGTGCCCCAGGCCACGCCCATCATCAGCGACGAGACCGTCGCCGCGCTGTGGGGCGCCAGGGCCTGCCCGAAGCTGACGTTGACCGGCAGCGTGGACTGCAGGAACAAACCGCCCACGGCGAGCAGCAGCGCGAACGACCAGCCGGTCGTCTGCGGCGCGGCCAGCAGGAACGGCGTCGAGAGGACGAACGAGAGCAGGATCACGCGGCGCGGCCCGAACCGGTCGGCCAGCGTGCCGCCCCAGAACCCGCCGATCCCCGACATGAACAGGTAGAGCGCCATCGCGGCCCCGGCCTCGCCGACCCCCATGCCCTGTCGGGTCAGCAGCACGGGCACGAACGTCGCAAACGACAGCGACACGACCGTGCGCGCCACCACGAGCGTGTAGAGCAGGAACAGGTTGCGGGCCTGCGGCCGCAGCGCCCGCAGCCCGCCGCCATGGTGATGCGGCGGGGCCAGGGGCAGCGCCGGCACCGCCCGAGCGAAGAGCAGGGCGCAGGCGAGTCCCGGCAGCAGGAACCAGATGGTGGATCCGAGGCCGTACCGGCCGGCCGCCGTTGCCACGAGCAGCGGCGACAACGCGAAGCCGATCGTGCCGCTCGTCACGAACACGCTCATCGCGGTGCCGGGCCGCGTGCCTCCCACCGTGTGCGCGACCATCGCGCCGGGCGGGTGGAACGCCGCGATGCCGAGCCCGCCGCCGACCAGCACGAGCGCCAGCATCGCCTGGTGCGACACGAGGCCGATGAGGCTCAGCACGATCGCACTCACGAGCGGGCCGGCGACGAGCAGCGCACGTGCGTGGCCGCGGTCCGCCATCCTGCCGAACAACAGCTGCGAGAGCGAGGCCGCGGCCTGGAAGACCATCATGAGCGTGCCGGCGGCCTGCAGGCTCATCCCGAGTCGCGGCATCAGGAGCGGCAGCAACGGCGCGTACATGTTCGAGTACGCGTCCACCATGAAGTGCGCCGACGAGACGATGCCCAGCGGGCGTCCGTTCAGGCGGGGATCGGGCGTGTCAGCCACGGCCATCCTCGTTCGACGGCACGGAGGGGCGCCCGGGGCGGAGCCGCCGGAAGATGCGCCCGGACGCCTCCTCGAACTCCTGCAGCCGCAGCACCCGCGCCGCCCCGACGAGCACGACCAGCGCGACGCCGATGCTTCCGCCGACCCGCACCACCTGCTGCAACAGGTGCCCGCCCGGCAGCACGCGCGTGGCCAGCCATTCGTGCATGCCCCAGGCGGCGGCCGCCATGAGGCTGCTCGCCACCACCACGCGGACGAACGTCGAGGCGAGACGCGCACCCTGCAGGTTGCCGAGCCGCCGGCGAAGCAGCACGAGCAGCAGCGCGGCGTTCAGGAGCGAGGCGATCGCGGTGCCGAGCGCCAGCCCCGCGTACCCGAGCACGCGCACGAGCGCGAGGTTCAACGCCGCGTTCAGCAGCACCGCCGTGACGCTGATGGCCACCGGTGTGCGGCTGTCACGCAGCGCATAGAAGGTGGGGGAGAGGATCTTGACCGCGGAATAGCCCACGAGTCCGGGTGCGTACGCCATGAGCGCGTACGCGACCGCCTCGGTATCCGATGGCAGGAATTGCCCGCGCTCGAAGATCACGCGGACGATCGGCACGCCGAGCACGATGAGCCCGAATGTCGCCGGCACGGTCAACGACAGCACCAGCCGCAGCGCGTGTGCGACCGTCTCGCGCACCGCCACCAGGTCCTGGCGTGCGGCATGACTCGAAATCAGCGGCAGCGACGCACTCCCCAGCGATACGCCGAACAGGCCGATCGGCAGGTACATGATCCGGAACGCGTAGTTGAGCCAGGACACCGCGCCCGCCTGCTCGCCGGTGGCGAGCACCGTGTTCACGTAGACGTTGAACTGCGTGGCGGCGACGCCGAGCGTGCCCGGCCCCATCAGCAGCAGGATCTCGCGCAGCGCAGGGTCGAGCGGGGCGAAGTCGAACCGGTACCTGAAGCCCTCGGCCCGCAGCGACGGCCACTGCAGCATGAACTGGCCGAGCCCTCCCATGAGCACGGCGACGGCCAGCGCCGTCACCGGCTCGAGGCCGAACGCGGGCAGCACCGGGACGAGCAGCAGGATGCAGGCGATCGAGGCGACGTTGAACATCGCCGGCGCGAGCGCGGGCACGAAGAAGCGGCCGAGCGCGTTGAGCATTCCCATCGCCGCCACCGACATCGCGACGAGCGGCAGGAACGGGAACATCAGGCGGGTCAGCTGCACGGTCAGCTCGAACTTGCCCGGCACCTCCGCGTATTCGGAGGCGAACGCCCGGGTCATCGGCTCGGCGAACACGATGCCGGCGATGGCGATCGCGATCGTCACGAGGAGGAGGGCGGTCATGGCTCGACGCCCGAGCCGCCAGGCGGATTCCCTGCCCTCCTGCGTCAACGCGCGGCTGAACGTCGGGACGAAGGCGGCCGTCATGGCGCCCTCGGCAAACAGGTCGCGCACGAGGTTCGGCAGGCGGAACGCGACGTTGAACGCATCCATCTGGTGGCTCGCGCCGAACACGTGCGCCAGCACCTGCTCCCGGATCAGCCCGAGCACCCGGCTCGCCATCGTCGCGCTGCCGACAAGGCCGGCGGCACGCACTAGGGACGACCCGCGGGACGCGCTCATCCCGACATCATCGCACGCGGGTTCTGCGTACCTGGCACCGATGACGCGGTTGACGCGCATGGGGATCGCGGCCTACAAGTGAGCGTGCGCAGCATTCGCGTTCTGGCACTCGTGGTCTCGCTCGTGGTCGGGGCGGGCCTGCCGACCCTCGCGCAGCAACCGGCTTCCGGTCCCCAGGGCACGTCCACGCTGCGCGCGCAGGCCGAGGCGGCCATGCAGGCGTCACGGTTCGGCGAGGCCGAGGCGATCCTCCAGAAGATCGTCGCCGCGGCGCCGACCGATGCCCTGGCGCACATGCAGCTCGGGATGGCGCGGGCGATGGGAGGCCGCATCGAGGATGCGGTCGCCCCCCTGCGCGAAGCCCTGCGCCTGAAGCCGGATCTGCTGCCGGCCAGACTGTTTCTCGGCATCTCGTACCTCGAGCTCGGGCGGCCGCAGGATGCCGTGGCGCCGCTTCGACAGGTGCTCGAGGCCGACAAGGCGAACGCGAACGCGCGGCAGGCGCTCGCCGAGGCGCTGCTGGCGCTCGAGCGCCACGCCGAGGCCAGCACCGAGTTGAAGGTGTTGTCGGAGGCGCAGCCGCAGTCGGCGCAGGTCTGGGCCGCGCTCGGGCGCAGTTACGAAGGCATCGCACGTGAGGCGTTCGGCCGGCTGCAATCGATCGATCCCGACTCGCCGTACGTGTGGCTGCTCGTGGCCGACGTGTTGACGATCGAGGAGAAATACCCGCAGGCGCTCTCGCTGGCAAAGAAGGCGCAGGCCGCGCTGCCCGACCTGCCGGGTGTGCATCGCACGCTCGCCCGGCTCTATGCGGCGAGCGGCCACGCCGACTGGTCGGCCGTCGAGCAGCAGCGTGCAACCGACGAGAAGCTGCCATGTGCCACGCTGCCCGTGGCGTGCGCGTACCTGTCGGGCAGGCTCGAGGAAGCGCTGACGCGCACCGCGTCGGCCTCGCAGCCGGCGGCGCTCTACTGGCGCGTCCGCGCCGCCAACGATCTCGCGGGGCAGTCCTTCGACAGGCTCGAGAAGCTGCCGCCGTCCGTGGAGCGCTACGTCATTCGTGCCGGCATCGCGCGCGACCAGGGGCAACCGCTCGAGGCCGTCGCGCAACTGCGAGAGGCGCTGAAGCTGGCGCCCGGCGATCCCGGGATCGAGCGGGAGCTCGCCAGCGCGCTCCATGCGGCGCGCGACTTCGAAGCGGCCCTGCCGCTGCTCGAGAAGCTGCACGCCATGGCGCCCGGCGCTCCAGACCTGCTCGTGGCGCTCGGCGACACGCTGTTGCAGTCACAGCAGATCGATCGCGCCGTCGGCCTGCTCGAGAAGGCCGTCGCCGCTGATCCGGGTCTGCTCGACGCGCATGCGGCGCTCGGACGCGCCCTGCTGCAGTCGGGGGACGCGGCAAAGGCCGCTCCGCACCTGGAGAAGGCGCTGCCGATCGATCACGATGGCAGCCTGCACTACCAGCTCGCCCAAGCCATGCAGCGGACGGGCAACGCCGAGCGCGCGAAGGCGCTGCTCGCCGAGTACCAGAAGCGGGCGAGGGCGACCGCCCCGGCACCTGTCGCGCCGTCCGAGGCCGACACGATCACGCCTCCGGTTCCGTGATCTCCACGATGCGGTCGATGCCTGGCGCGACCACGACCTGCGAGCGGCCAGACGGCCACTGCACCTCGAGGCGGGGCGGTGTCGTGGCCGTGCCCAGCCCGACGTGGACGTCCTGCAGCACGGACGACGCGTAACCCACTGCTGACGTCATCGTGCGACGCCTGCCGTTCACGGTGACGATGGCGCCGAGCCCGTCGCGGTTGGAGGCCCGACCGCGCAGGCGCACGCGGATCCAGTGGCCCGCCGGTCCGCCGTTCTTCCAGATCTCCACCGGACCGCCGAGGCTCGTCGTCACCAGGTCGAGGCGGCCGTCGTTGTCCAGATCCGCGGCCACCAGTCCGCGGTGCGCCGCCACCGCCGCCACGAACGCCTTGCCCGCCTGCGCCGTCACGTCCTCGAAGCTGCCGCCGCGATTGAGCAGCAGCGAGTTCGGCTCCTCGTACGTCGACGCCTCGAACATGTCGATTCGGTCGTTCACGTGCGAGTTGGCCGTCGCCACGTCGAGCCGGCCGTCGTTGTCGACGTCGGCAAGCGCGACGCCCCAGCCGCTCCGCTGGCTGCTCGGCGTGGCCAGCTGCGCCTTGTGCGTGGCGTCGTGGAACATCAGCTGCCCGTCGTTGACGAAGTGCGGGAACGTCTCGCCCTTCAGTGCCGTGACCAGCAGATCCGGCCGGCCGTCGCCGCTCACGTCCTGCGCGACCACACCCATGCTCGACACCGGCCGTCCGAACCCGGGTAGCGCCACGCCCGCAAGCAGCGCCGATTCCTCGAACCGCCGTCCGTCGACGTTCCTGAAGAGGAAGTTCGGCACCGCGTCGTTGGTCACGAACACGTCGTCGCGCCCATCACCGTCGAAGTCCGCGACGGCGACGCTCATGCCCTTGCCCGTGTGTGCGGCGATGCCGCTCGCCTGTGACACGTCCTCGAAGGTGCCGTCCCCGCGATTGCGGTACAGCTGGTTGGGCAGTCCCGCGTAGAACTTCGGATGGCAGTACACCCGCAGGTCCCGCATCCTGTCGCCGCAGAAGCGGTCCGCGCCTTCCTTCCAGTCCAGGTAGTTCACGACGAACAGGTCGAGCAGCCCGTCGCGGTCCACGTCCGTCCAGGCGGCCGCGACCGACCAGGGTGAGGCCTTCAGGCCCGCCCTGGCGGTGACATCCTCGAAGCGGCCATTGCCGATGTTGCGGTAGAGCGTGAACTGGCCGACACCGGGCACGAACAGGTCCACGTGCCCGTCGTTGTCGTAGTCGGCTGCCGCGGCACCCATGGCGTAGCCACGACCGTGCAGGCCCGCGGCCTCGGTCACGTCCTCGAACCTGAAGTCGCCGACGTTGCGGTACAGCCGGTCGTGGAACTCGCGCCCGGCCTTCCCGGCAGCCGGCGTCTTGTTGCCGTTGGGGAAGAAGAGGTCGATGCGCCCGTCGTTGTCGTAGTCGAATGCCGCAAGCCCACCCGGCATCGTCTCGATGAGGCGCTTCTCGGGGCTAGGCGCGTTGGCGAGGACGAACGCGACGCCGCTCGCCGGCCCGACGTTCTCGAACTGCGGGACCGGGCCCTGGGCGGGCGCGCCGGCAACCAGGATGGTGCCGAGCGCGATGGTGGCGGCGATGGGGCGGGCGGACAAAAGGACGGCCGCGTTGAGGGACGAGGCCGTCAAAGGAGGATGGATGA
>JAEYZV010000520.1 GCA_023427865.1 Acidobacteriota bacterium | reverse complement strand
GGCCCACGGGGTACAGGTTGCCGTTGAAGACGATGTTCCGGCGCAGGATCGTGTCGACCTCGTACTTGATCGGCACGTACTCGACGCGCAGCTTGTGCTTGCGCGCGGGGCGCAGCACGACCCGGAAATCGCGGAACGTGCGTTCTTCTGCATCGAGGTCCTCGAGCAGGTCGATCTCGGTGCCCGGGATGCCGAACTGTTCGCTGGAGAACACGATGTCCGGTGTGGGGTTCCACACACCGAACGCAGCCTCGAGGGTGTACCGCTCGCCGACCGCGGGATCGGACTGCGTGAGCGGTCCGTACTGCGCCTCCGCCGGGGAGCCGCCGAAGCAGAGCAGGGCGCAGGCAGCGCCGAAGGACGCGGAAAATCGTCGAACCATCATACCGGAGGCTATCGGACGGAGCGGCGCGGAACAACAGGGGCAGGCCGCCTCCTATAATCGGATGGTGCGTGCCGTCCTGCGCCGGTTGCTGCCGTACGTCGACAGGTACCGGCGTCCCATCCTGCTCGGCCTGACCTGCGCCATCTGCTCGAACCTCTTCAGCCTGCTCACGCCGTGGGTGCTGAAGTACGCCGTGGACGATCTCACGACCTCGGTGACGCGCGGCAAGCTCGGCTTCTATGCCGGCGCGCTGCTCGCCATTGCGGGCGTCGGCGGACTGTTCAGGTATGCGATGCGGCGCCTCATCGTCGGCGCGTCGCGGCGCATCGAGTACGACCTGCGCAACGACTTCTTCGCCAAGCTCCAGCAGTTCCCACGCGAGTACTTCGATCGCGCGCGCACGGGCGACCTGATGTCGCGCGCCTCGGCCGACCTCGGCGCCGTGCGCATGATGGTGGGGCCCGCGGCGATGGATGCCGTCTCGACGGGTGTGCTCGCGGTCGCCGCCGTCGGCATGATGCTGACGCTGCACCCGAAGCTCACGCTGCTGCTCGTCACGGGCCTGCCTGCGGTGTCGCTCGTCGTCAAGTACTTCGGGCAGGCGATCCACGACCGCTTCGAGCGAATCCAGGCGCAGCTGTCCGAGATCAGCGCCATCGCGCAGGAGGCCCTCGCCGGCGTCCGGGTGGTGCGTGCCTATGGTCAGGAGGACGCCGAGCGCGCCAAGTTCCTCGCTGCCAACGAGGAGTACGTCGCGCGCAACCGGAACCTGATCTTCGTGCAGGCGTGCTTCTACCCGAGCATGACCTTCGGCTTCGGCCTTGCCATCGTCGGCTTTCTCTACTTCGGCGGGCGCGAGGTGATCCAGGGGCGCCTCACACTCGGCGAGTTCGTCGCCTTCAACGGCTACCTGGGCCAGCTTGCGTGGCCGCTCGTCGCGTTCGGCTGGGTGACGAACCTGATACAGCGCGGGCTGGCATCCTGGCGACGCATGCTCGAGGTCTTCGATGCGCCGCCCTCCATCGTCGACAGTCCGGATGCGCACGACCTGCCGCGTCCCGTGCGCGGTGACCTGCGCGTCCACCGGCTCACGTACGCGTACGGCACCGGCCCGGCGGTGCTGCACGACATCGACCTGCACGTGCCTGCCGGCACCACGCTGGCGATCGTCGGTGGCACGGGCAGCGGCAAGTCCACGCTCGTCCACCTGCTCGTACGGCTCTACGACCCGCCTCCAGGCACGGTGTTCCTCGACGGGCACGACGTGCGGCAGGTGCCGCTCGCGCAACTGCGAGGGGCCATCGCGTTCGTGCCGCAGGAGACGTTCCTCTTCAGCACGAGCCTCGAGGAGAACATCGCGTTCGGCGCACCGGAGCTCGCGCCGGCGGACCGGCTGCGGCGGGTGCAGGAGGCGGCCGCCATCGCGCGCCTCGACAAGGACGTGAAGCATTTCGCCGAGGGCTATGCAACGCGCGTCGGTGAACGCGGGCTGACACTCTCGGGCGGCCAGAAGCAACGCACGGCCATCGCACGCGCGCTGATGACCGAGGCGCCCGTGCTGGTCTTCGACGACGCGCTGTCGGCCGTCGACACCTACACGGAGGAGGAGATTCTCACGCGACTTCGCCAGGTGACGGCCGATCGCACGACCATCATCGTCGCGCACCGCATCTCCGCGGTCCGCCACGCGGATCAAATCATCGTGCTCGACGGGGGACGCATCGTCGAGCGTGGCACGCACGACGTGCTCGCGCAGGGCGGCGGACCCTACAGCGACCTCGTGCGCCAGCAGCAGCTCGAGGCCGAACTCGCAGTCTCCTGATGTCCTCCCACGACGACGAGATCATCGGCAAGGCCTACGACAGCCGTCTGATGCGGCGGCTCATCGGCTACCTGCGGCCCTACTGGGGGCGCGCCATCCTGGCGTTGGTCGCCATTGTCGTGTACGTGGCCTTCCAGCTGGCGCAGCCGATCCTCGTCAAGCGCGCGATCGACGAGCACATCGCCAGCGGCGACTTCGCCGGCGTCACCACGGTGGCGCTGCTGTACCTCGGCACCCTCGTCGGTGCGTTCATCGCCGAGTTCGTCCAGACGGCGACCCTGCAGATGCTTGGGCAGCGCATCATGTACGACCTGCGTCGGCAGGTGTACGACCACCTCCAGCGCCTCGATCTCGCCTACTACGACCGAAACCCGGTGGGGCGGTTGATGACGCGCGTGACGAGCGACGTCGACGCCATCAACGACCTGTTCACGTCGGGCGTCGTGTCGGTGTTCGGCGACGTGCTGTCGCTGCTCGGCATCGTCGTCGTCCTGATGTCGCTGGACTGGAGGCTCGCGCTGCTCACGTTCTGCGTGCTGCCGCTGATCCTGCTCGTGACGCAGTGGTTCCGCCGCAACGTGCGCGAGTCGTACCGCGAGGTGCGGACGTGGGTGTCACGGCTCAACGCGTTCCTGCAGGAGAACCTCACGGGCATGGCGACCGTGCAGCTGTTCCGCCGCGAGGCGCAGTCGTTCGGCGAGTTCGGTCGCGTCAACAGCGAGCACCGTGACGCCAACCTGCGCTCGATCTATTACTACGCCGTCTTCTATCCGATGATCGAGCTGATCGGCGCGCTGTCGACCGCGTTGATCCTGTGGTTCGGCGGCGGCTGGATCCTGGCGGGATCGCTGACCATCGGCACACTCGTGGCGTTCATCCAGTACGCGCAGCGGTTCTTCAGACCCATCTCGGACATGTCGGAGAAGTTCAACCTGCTGCAGGCGGCGATGGCCTCGTCCGAGCGGCTGTTCGGTCTGCTCGACACGCCCGTGCGCATCGCGGATCCGGCATCGGTGGGTCGGGGGGCGGGCTCATCGGCCCGGCTCGGAGCGCCGGCCCCACCGTCGCGGGGGGTCGGGGCGGGGGCGGGGAAGG
>JAEYZV010000473.1 GCA_023427865.1 Acidobacteriota bacterium | reverse complement strand
CTGCTCGGTGGTCTCGGCCGGCGCGTCCTCCGCGACGGCGCGTGCCCACCAGCGGCGGTCGACGACCTTGACGGGGTCTTGGTTCTCGCTCATGGAATTGGAGAATGGCAGAATTTCAGAATTTCTTGAACAGCGCCAACCTTCGGAGCATTCCCAAAGGTGACGCCATTCCGAAATTCTGAAATTCTGAAATTGAGGCCCGCGTCCTACGCGTCCACCGACTCCCGGTTGGTCGGGGCCGGTGAGCTGACGATGTCGAAGGTCAGCGCGCCGTTCTCGAGGCCGATCCTGACGGTGCCGCCGTGTTCGAGGCGGCCGAAGAGGATCTCGTCGGTGAGCGGGTCGCGAACCTCCGTCTGAATCACGCGCGACAGCGGCCTCGCGCCGAACACCGGGTCGTACCCCTTCTCGGCGAGCCAGGCGCGGGCTTCGGGCTCGAGCGCGATGGCGACGCGCCGCTCGGCGAGCTGCGCCTCGAGCTGCAGGATGAACTTCTCGACGATCGTCTCGACCGTCTGCGGCGAGAGCGTTCCGAAGGTCACCGTCGCGTCGAGACGGTTGCGGAACTCCGGACTGAAGATCCGCTCGAGTGCCTGCTTGGCGCGACCGGCGGCGCCCTTGCTGCTCGCGGGTCCGCTGAAGCCCACCATGGCCTGGCTCATCTCGCGCGAGCCCGCGTTGGAGGTCATGATCAGGATCACCTGACGGAAGTCCGCCTTGCGCCCCGTGTTGTCGGTGAGCGTGGCGTGGTCCATCACCTGCAACAGGATGTTGTAGATGTCCGGGTGCGCCTTCTCGATCTCGTCGAGGAGCAGCACCGCGTACGGATCCTTGCGGATCGCGTCCACGAGCAGGCCGCCCTGTTCGAAGCCGACGTATCCGGGGGGCGCGCCGATGAGCCGCGCCACGGCGTGCTTCTCCATGTACTCCGACATGTCGAAGCGCACGAACTGGTTGCCGAGGTGAATCGCCAGCTGCCGCGCGAGCTCGGTCTTGCCGACGCCCGTCGGTCCGGTGAAGAGGAAGGAACCGGCCGGCTTGTCCGGCTGGCCGAGGCCCGCCCGGGCACGCTTGATGGCACGCGCCACGGCCTTCACCGCGTCGTCCTGGCCGAACACCACGCGCATCAGCTGTTCCTCCAGCGTGCGCAGGCGTTCCTTGTCGGACGCGTGGGCCTGCTTGTCGGGGATGCGGGCCATGCGGGCGATCACCCGCTCGATCTCTGGCACGTCCACGACCTGCCTCGGCGCGGTTTCCTCGTCAGGGCTCCTGGCAGGGGGCGTCGAGTCCTTGTCGGCCGGGCTCGGAGAGCCGGCCCTACCACCTCGTTCGGTAGGGCCCGTTGTCCCAACGGGGCCTGCGGCCGTTGTCTCAACGGGGCCGTCTGTCGCACCTTCGAGCCGGGCGGTCCCGGCCGGGCTCGGAGAGCCGGCCCTACCTTCGGTCGCTGGCGCCTGCAGGCGCAGCATCGCGCCCGCCTCGTCGAGCACGTCGATGGCGCTGTCGGGCAGGCGGTAATCACGCAGGTGCCGACCCGCGAGCTTGGCCGCCGTCTCGATGGCCGCATCGGTGTAGGTCACGTTGTGATGGTCCTCGTAGCGGCTGCGCAGCCCCTTGAGGATCGTCACCGTCTCCTCCACGCTCGGCTCCTCGATGACGACCTTCTGCAGCCGCCGCGCGAGGGCGCGATCCTTCTCGACCTGCTTGAACTCCTCGAACGTCGTGGCGCCGATCACGCGGATGTCGCCGGCGCTCAGCACCGGCTTGATCAGCGTGGCGAGGTCCATCGTCCCGCCCGTCGTCGCGCCGGCGCCGACCGTGCTGTGCATCTCGTCGATGAAGAGAATCGGCTTGGGCCGCTTGGCCAGCGCGCCGACGACGGCCTTGAAGCGCTCTTCGAAGTCGCCGCGGAAGCGCGTGCCGGCGAGCAGGGCCGTGGCGTCGAGCGAGAAGACCTCGGCGTCCTTGAGGATCGACGGCACGTCGTCCTGCAGGAGGCGCTGCGCCAGGCCCTCGGCGAGCGCGGTCTTGCCGACGCCCGGCTCCCCCACGAACATCGGGTTGTTCTTGCGGCGGCGGCAGAGGATCTCCATCGTCCGCTGCACCTCGCTGGCCCTGCCGACGAGCGGGTCGAGCGCGCCCGACCGCGCCTTCTGCGTGAGGTTCACGGCGTAAGCGTCGAGCGGAGTCCGGGACGTGGACGAGCCTTCCTCGCCCTGCCCGGCGGTGGCCGGCCGATCCTCGCTCCCGGGTTCGTCCGGCGTCGGCACCTTCGAGATGCCGTGGCTGATGTAGTTCAGTACGTCGAGGCGCGTCACGCCCTGTCCCTCGAGGAGCTGGGCGGCATACGAGCGGTTCTGCTGCAGCAGGGCCGCGAGCAGGTCGCCAGCCTGGACCTCGCTCTTTCCAGCACTCTGCACGTGCAGGACAGCCGTCTGCAGGGCACGCCGGAACGCCAGCGTCTGCTCGGGCTCCTTCTGGGCGCCACGGGGGAACTGCTCGATGTTCTGCTGGAGGAACCTGTCGAGTTCGGAACGCAGCCGCGGCAGGTCGGCGCCGCAGGCGGCGAGAATCCGCTCGGCCTCGGTGTCGTGAGCCAGCACGTAGAGGAGATGTTCGAGCGTGAGGTGGGTGTGGCGCCGCGACGTCGCCTCGCGGTACGCCACGCCAAGCAGCAGCTCGACGGATGCACTGAACATGACGGGTCTTACTCCTCTTCCAGGCTCGCCCGCAGCGGAAAGCCGTTCTGTCGTGCGAGCTCGTGCACGGCCTCGACCTTCGTTTCGGCCACCTCGAAGGTGTACACGCCGCACAGGCCTTTCCCCTGCGTGTGCACCTGCATCATGATGCGGAACGCCTCGGCAGGGGTCTTGTGGAACACGGTCTCGAGGACCTCGACCACGAAATCCATCGTGGTGTAGTCGTCGTTGATCAGCAGCACCTTGAAGCGCGGCGGCTCCTGGGTCTGCTTCTCGGTGCGCTCGAGGACGAGGTCGCCTGCCTTCTGTCGTGTGTCGGTCATCGACGTGTGACCGGCCCACGGGCATGCCCCAGGGCCCGGATCGCGGATCGAGGCGCGTTGTTCTCCCCCACCAGTATACGGACGCTCCGAACGGCCCTGGCAGGCGAGCCGCCCGTTCGGGCAGGACGCACGCGGGGACACTCGCCAGGCCGCGACAATCAGATTCACGGACTCATTGTCGGAAGCACGAAGCGGGCCACGCGGCATGTGCGTCCAGCGGCAGCGTTTCTGGAGAGGGGCAGCAGCGCGCGACGTCAAGTCTGTCATGCCCTGAGACGGTGCATCTCCCGCTCGGGGGCGACCATTGCCATAATCCCTGCGATGCAGGTCCTGGCCCACAAGCTCCGCTACGCCGACGGCCGCTTTCGGGGCACGCCCGGCGTGATCGCGACCGCCGTGCTCGAAGGGCCCGCCGGTTTCGCGCTCATCGACCCGGGACCGA
>JAEYZV010000437.1 GCA_023427865.1 Acidobacteriota bacterium | reverse complement strand
CCTCTGGGACGGTCGATCTGATGCTGACGTTTGTCGAGGCGGGAACGGAGCAGGCCGTGGATCTGGGCTACGGCGATGAGGCCTATTTCAACGCGTTGGAGAAGCGTCTGGGTGCAATAGTGAAGGTCTTCGACACGCTGCCCGCGCCCGAGCGCGCGAACGCCAGAGCCCGTCTCGAGCGCATCCAGGCGCGCGCGAGGCGCGTCGGCTGGGGCTTCGGCGACGCGGTCGATGAAGTGGTGCACGCGCTCGTCGCGCGCGCCAAGCGCGGCAAGGTCGATGGACGTTGATGGCGTCCCGGCAGTGGCTGACCAGGTTCGGCCCTGAGACGGCCGCAACAACCGCCGTCGCGTCGACGCCCCGGTTCAGCCCTGCGGCCACAGGCCGGCGCGCCGGCGACGTGTGACCAACGCCGTCTCCACAATGTCTCCACGGCGGCGGTCGATTCCTGCGGACTGGTGTGGACAGGAGTGAACGATTCGGAGAAGCGGAACCTGTTGTCACTGAAGCGCTTATGGCCAGAAGTGACGCGCCATCAACAGTTACGGAAACCGCTTTCCTCCGAGTTCGAATCCCTGCCTCCCAGCCAAGCTCATCCGCCAGTCAGAAAGCCTCCCCATCTGGAGCCGAGGAGACGGGGCTCGCTATGGTGTCGCTAGAATTCTCGACTTGAGAAACAGGGCTGTCTGCGCAGTGGAGTACTTGCAGCCAGGATCGGCAACGTCGGCGAGCGCCAGCTCTCGATTCTTGTAGATCTGTTTCTTGATCCGCTCCTCCTTCAAGCTCCCAAAGAAGGACTCGACAACTGCGTTGTCCCAGCAGTTGCCTTTGCGGCTCATACTCGGCTCGAGGCGGTGGCTGCGGCAGAAGCGCCGCCAAGCGTCGCTACCGAACTGGGTGCCCTGATCCGAATGAATCACGGTTCCGCGCGGACGTCGCCGCCGGACGGCCATCAGCACGGCGTCAAGGACGAGTTCTCGATGAATCGTCGGACCGGCTGACCACCCGACGATCTTGCGTGAGAAGAGATCCATGACAACGGCGAGATAAAGCCAGCCCTGGGAACTCCACGGACCCGGACAAGCAACTAGTGTTGCCTCGCCCACAGCGAGGGTCTGAGTGCTAGCGCTCCCGCCGGTGTCGGCCATCTTCTCTTCGCTGAACCCGAGGAAGCGGGCCGCATTGTTGTACAAGATGTCCTGCTTCTGCTCCGCCGTCAGGGAGGGGGGCAGAGCCCACCGCCTCGATTGCGCGGCTGATGGCTACCGGCCAATGCATGTTGTCCGAGCCAAACATCAGCCTCTGCGCGAAGCCGGCCTGCACGAGCCGCAGCAAGTACTCGTGAAATTCCTCGCGCGGAATCATCCAGTTGGCGCCCGCCAGATCGACATGGACCTGCGGATGCGCGTGCAGAAGAGCGAGTGTGTCGTCCAGGTACGGGTAGCCCGCGTGCATGATGTAGAAGCGCAGCTTGCAGTGCCTGAGGAGCGCCTCCACTAGGAGGAGGAGGCTCCCGAGCGTCGCGCGTGTCCCCGGTTGGCTACCATAGGCCGCGCCCGGCGGCGCAAAGCCGGTATCGACACCCACTGGAACATCGAGCTGCTCGCAAAGCGCAAAGGACGCCTCCAGGCTCGGATCCTGGCGACAGTCCAGCCAGTTGCGCGGGCACCTCGCCGAATACCTCCAAGCGGCGCGCTTCATCCTCGCCGCGAATGACGTCCGCGCCGGGCGCCTGGTCCGTCGGGAACACCAACGAGGCGATGATCCGGTCGGGATCGGCAGCCTTCCACCGGAACATTCGCTCGATCGAGGCGCTGCTGACGACGGCCTTGACGATGTTGAGGGAACGAACGGCGGCGAGCGTCTGCCGCATCGTCTCGTCGTCTGTGGACGGCGCGAGCAGCCCGGGCGGCAGCCAGAAAGGTGGTGGGACGTCGGCGGGCACGTGCATGTCGATGATCGGCAACCGCCTGGGCTGCCGTGAGCTCCCGACAGGCGTGACGACGGCGCAAACAGCAGTGCGAGCACGATGAGCAACAACGTATTCGAGCGCACGTCCGTTTCCTCCCGCTATCTGCCGAGCCGCAGCGGTCGAGTGCAGCATCTCTGCGCGATTGTGCCGACGACGCCGTGCCACGGTGCCGATGATCGCAGCCGCTGGCCGTGCCCCGCGATCGCGGGTGCCCGCCGAGCGGCGCAGCGTTGCGCTCATGAGGGGGTCGCGCCGCGCTCCGCCGTTGGTAAGATGACGAGCGTGACGAGTACCACCGTATGGCTCACGCTCGCGATCGCGACGGCTGTCGCGGCATCTCCGTCGTTCGCGGTCGCCCAGCAAACGACGGGCATTTGCGCCACGGCCACCGGCGAGCGACCACCGATCATCGACGCGCACATGCATGCGATGGGGACTCCGCCGGATCCCGTGATCGCTGAGCTCGATGCCCACAATGTGATCGCGGTGGTCCTCAGCTCGCTCATGCTGCCTCGCACACAGGCTTGGGCCGCACGCGATGCGCGGTTCATTCCGTCCCTGGCGTTCCGCGACGCGAGCATCCCCGTCGACACCGTTCGGAGTCTGCTGCAGCGCCGCACCGTCATGGCCCTGGGGGAATTGGGATTTGCTTACGCGGGTCTCCGGCCCGACGATGCTTCGCTCGAACCCTATTACGCTGTCGCGGAAGAACTCGACGTGCCTGTCGCCATTCACATGACCGGCGGCGCTCTCCCCGACGTGCCCGCGTTCCGCGTCCGGCTGGGGGATCCCTTACTGCTCGAAGAGGTACTAGTGCGGCATCCCAGGCTTCGCGTCAGTCTCATGCATGCTGGCCTGCCGTTCCTCGAAGGGACGCTGGCGATCATGCGCCGTTACCCGCAGGTGTACGCGGACCTCTCGAAGATCAGCGACGCGAACGCCTATCCACGAGAGCAATTTCATGACTACCTGCGCGGCCTGGCGCGCGCCAACCTCGGCGATCGACTGATGTTCGGTTCGGACGCGGCTGGCCCAGGTGCGGTGGGCCCCAGCATTGAGGGCATCACTTCGGCGGCCTTTCTCACTCACGAACAGAAGCGTGCCATCTTGTGCGAGAACGCGGCGCGATTCTTCCGTCTCACGACGCGACCACTGAAGTGAACGCTGCGGGTGCTTACAACATTCCGCATCGCTTGCGACACGCCGATGATCATGCGACACGGATCAGCCAGTTGCGGAAATCGTTCCGAACACCCAGCCACTTCACTCGCTGCGCTCGCTCGTGGCTGCTCGGCCCGGCTCCAGGCACGCCGCGACACGCTCCGCGTGCCGCGAGTGGGCACGAATCCCTGCCTCCCAGCCAGCTCAGCAGTAATCGCCTATCGACCTCGCGTGGGAATTCCCCGCGCTTCAATCTCAGCCAGCCGAATCTTCGCGGTGTGGGTTGTCGCTAAGTCCGCCCGCCGGCCATCAACATCACCGCCGATCAGAGGCCGATTGTGAGCGTAGGGTGCGCTCACACGCCGAGCCACTGACGGACGGCCGTCTCAAACGCTGTCGGGGCTTCAATGGGAATGAAGTGGCTCGCCCCGGGAATTACCTTCAGCATCGCGTTCTCCTTACGCGCCACCATCCGCTCGGCTGCCTGTTGGGAGAGCGCGGGGCTGCGTTCACCGCGCAACACCAACGTCGGGCATCGAACGGCATTCCACATCGGCCATTTTCGTGGATCCGTGAGCGAGCGTGCGCCCGCAGCCATCACGCGTGCGTGATCGTGTTTCCAAGCCCAAGTGCCGTCGTCTGCACGCTTCAGATTGTGCTCGACCATCTCCTGCGCGAACGCTGTCCCCATTACCGGCGGGATGGCAGCGCGCGCTTCGGCAGCGCTCGTGAAAGGGCCCGGAGACATCGGCGGCGGGCCTGTGGGGCGAGCTGGCGGCGCGCCCGTAGGCGGCGCGGGCGATGGGGGTTCTCCGGGACCGGTGTCCACCGCAATCAACCGCTCGACACGGTCGGGATGCATGCCTGCGTACATGTAGGCGAGCGTGCCCCCCATGGAGTTACCGCAGAGGATCGGCGATTTCAGTCCCAGCGTATCGATGACAGCGTGCAAGTCCTCTAGGAAAACGTCGCCGTCATACGAGTCGCTCCAGGCGGAGTCGCCGAATCCGCGTGCGTCGGGGGCAACGACGCGGAAATGCCCCGCCATCGCCGGGCCGAAACGATCCCAGACGTGAGCGTTGAGCGGCGCAGGATGGAGCAGCATAAGCGGCGGAGATTGCTCGCTGCCCCATTCGAGGTAGTGGAGGGTGGTGCCGTTGACGTGCACCTTCTTCGACTTCGCGGCCGCGTCAGCGCCCTGCGCCGCGAGGCGGTGCGTCGAACGATACACAAGCGCAGCGGGGAGGCCTATACCAAGCAGGGTCAGCATCCGACGCCTGGCGATGTTCACGTTTCGCGGTTCGAGCCGCACCGATCCATACCCCACGCTCACACCTCCGGAATGCGCACTGTCGGATGCGACCGGCATGATACGCCACCTCCCGTGCTTGTAATGGGATTGGCCGTCGCACTCAGCGGCATCGACGCAGCCCAGAAGCTCGACCGACAATTCGTCAGATGTCTATCGGCAGACGTCAGGCAGCGTTCTTCACGATCCAGTTGCGGAAATCGTCGCGAACACCCAGCCAGCCTAACTCCTTGCATCTGAGAGACTTGCGGCGCTCTGGATCTGGCAATTTGCGGCGATTGCCCTAATAGTGCCCGCGCCGTCCCAGATCGCCGCGCGACCTGTCGACTTCTGAGAAGCGCCCTCTCCACGAAATGGTGGGGGTTCCAGCGGCTCGTGCCGGGTCGTCGGGAGTCAAAGGGTGAATCCCTGCCTCTCACGCAACACCATCTCGGTGCGGCGTCGGCACTTGGGGCGTCTCGCTGTCTGATGGCAGACGACGGTGCCTCCAGAATGCCTCCTGGGGTCTGGCTTCGCGCGGTGGACGTCACCATACGTCGCAAGCCCCTGTGCCAGCCGTCGAGGCACCCGTCTGTATTCCGCGGCCGTGTCCTGCGAAAGCTGCTCCGCGTCCGGAAGAAAGCTGCCTGTCAGTGTGTTCTGACAAGCCGCGAGTACTGAAACGACTGTGTGCTGCCCCATGGCGTCGTATGGACGTGCGGCCGCGCATCACGCAATTCGAAGGCGGGACCGATCTCGTTGACCAGCTGTTCCGACGAGTAACGTGCCACCGGCAGGCCGCTGCACCTCTCCGGTCCGTCCAACGCGAACGTGGCGATGATGGCGCTGCCGCCAGGCTTCAGCGTCTGGAGCAGGTGGTGCTTGTAGCGCGCGCGATCGTCGGGCGTCGTCAGGAAGTGGAACACGGCACGGTCATGCCAGATGTCCATCTGTTTCAGCGTCCAATCGCTCGTGACATCCGCTTCAATCCAGATCGTCGTCTCTGCCGCCGATCCGAGACGCGCCTTCGCGCGGTCGAGCGCCGCGCCGGAGATGTCGAGAACCGCCAGGCAATCGAACCCTCGTGCGGCCAGCGCGTCGACGAGGTGCGAGTCGCCCCCGCCGACATCGAGGACGCAACTCTCCGCGGTCATGCCGGCCGCTTCCAGCATCTCGAGCGAGATCGCCGGCAGCGGCTCGAACCAGCTGACCTCCTGTTCGGTCTTTGTCGTGTACACCCGATTCCAGTGCGCGGCGCGTTCCATGCCCAGGGTCCTCAGCGCTCCGTGATGGTGGAGGGTGTCCGCGTCCCTTGCGCAGAGGTGCGAAGGAATCGCGAGGCGCCCGCGATGATGCCCTCGAGCACAGCGACTCGGTAGGCGTGCTCTCCGGTGTCGAACTGTTCGCCCGAATGGTCGCCGGAGTTGCTGACCATGGCGACGACGCTGACGGCGGCCTGACGTGCCTGTGCGAAGGCGAACAGCGATGCGGCCTGCATCTCGACAGCGAGGGCCCCCGCGCTCGTCCAGTGCTGCACCTGCGTCTGCGTCTCCCGATACGGGGCATCCGTCGTCCACACGAGCCCACGAGTAACCGGTGCGACTGCCGCGAGGCTGTCGGCAAGCGTGTCGACGAGGACGTCGCTGGGCGCGCCGACTCTTTCGGCCGCCGGCAGGTAGTGCAACGACGTGCCTTCGTCGCGGATCGCCTCAGTGGCGACGACCAGGCTCGGCAACGCGAGCGTCGGCGCCAGGCGCCCCGCGGAGGTGAGGCCGACGACGACGTGCGCCCCTGCCGCCATCAATTGCTCCGCGACCAGCACGGCGAATGGGCCGCCGATGGTGCGCGGGACCACGCCGCACAGAAGTCCCTGCTGGCGCAGTGCCACCATCGGTGTGTGGAAACAGGCCCACTCCTCGACCGGGTGCGCGCTGCCGTCGTGGACGAGGCCGTCGAAGAGATCGCCATCGAAGTCGAGAACGCAGACTGGCGGGACGGGCGCGGTCGTGAGCCGACGGCTCTTCCTGACCTCGTGCATCAGCGCGTCGGCCGTCAGCACGGACGGCTCATCCAGCGCGTGGGTGTGCAGCAGCGGCAAGTGCACAGGATCGCGATCCACGGCTACCGCTCCACCCGCGCCGGTCGCTTGCTCGGTCGCGCTGCAGTCGCGCGTCGCCCGGCAGGCCGTGGCCGACGCCGACGCGCACGCCACTCGACGACACCGGCGTCTAGTCGGTGCGCGGCGAAGCCGTGCGTTCGCAGCAGCGCTACGGCATCAAACGCCATCACGCAATAGGGACCGCGGCAGTAGGCGATGACCTCCTGATCGATCGGCAGCTCGTGCAGTCGTCCGGTGAGCTCGTCCAACGGCATGGAGATCGCCCCGGGCAGGTGCCCGGCCGCGTACTCCGCAGCCGGTCGAACGTCGATCACGGTGACGTCACCGGCGGCGATGCGCCGGAACAGCTCGGGCTGGTCCACCGGCTCGAGCACACCACGCCGCTCAGCGTAGGTGCGCGTCATCGCCTGGATCTCGCTGAGACGGGCGTCGGCGACCGCCCGCATCTGGTGCACCAGGTCGGCAACCGACCCATCGGCCAAGTGATACGTGATGAACTGCGCGGACCTGGTCGTCTCGACCAGCCGTGCCTGTCGCAGCACCTTGAGATGGTGGGAGGTGTTCGCCACCGGCTCTCCGAGCAGGCGCGCCAGCATCTCCACGGTCCGCGGCGCCTGCGCCAGCAGGTCAAGCAGCTCGAGCCGGGCCGGCGAGGCGAGGGCCTTGGCGACTCTCGTGAGCTGGCCATAGAGGGCGCGCTTCGGTGACGGCACGTTGGTCATGGTCTGATATGTGGCGCCAAGAACACGAGTGCCTTGCCAGGGGTCAGCGTCTCGCGCGCGAGTTCGTCCATCGTGCTGCGCCGAGCGCCGTCCACCAGGTCCGACTCGGCGAGGGCGCGTGCGTCCATGCGCGTGCCGCACAACAGGACGCGACGGGGCGCGACTGTGAGTCGCTCACCATGCGTTCGATGTTGTAGTCGCCACCAGGCGTCTTCTGGCCCTGCTTGGCTGCACCGACGGCATCTGCCATCAGAAACACCGTGACCTGCGTATCAGGAGCGTTCGCAAGCGCGAGGCCGAGCCTCAACCCCTTGTACGTGCGTTCAGTGCCACAGGGCGCATCGTTGAGGACCAGCAGCGCGTGCATGGGGCCTCCCGAGCAACACTG
>JAEYZV010000367.1 GCA_023427865.1 Acidobacteriota bacterium | reverse complement strand
AGTGGTGAGCTGTTCCTTTCCCATACGCGGCTCCGTGGCGCGTTCGCCCTCAGACTGGCGATCGGGCACGTCCGCACGACGGAGGCGCACGTCTCAGCGGCATGGGACCTCATTCGCCGCACGGCGGCGCGCCTGTAAGCACGACACGGGTGCGTCCGCTTTTGCGACAGTCCATCTACAGCCGCCTGCCGATCGTCGCTTGGGCACGCGTCGTTCACCCGTTCCGTCCTCCCGGCGCGACGCCCCGCCCGGCATCCGCTTTGCTTCGAACGTCGGCGATGAGACGCGCCCTTACGCTGTTTGCCTGTGCCGTGCTGCTGACCGTGCCCCGCGCGTCGGCTGCCGACGTGCTGCTGACGCCGTTTGCCGGCGTCAGCTTCTTCGACGAAGACAACGAGAAGCTCGTCTACGGCGCGGGCATCGCCTTCGGCGGCCTCATCGGCATCGAAGCCGAGCTCGGACGCACGAAGATCGGCGATGTCGACGTGCCGTCGACGCCCATCGACCTCGAGGCGCACCTGACGACCGGCATGGTGAACCTCATCGTGCGCCTCCCCACCGGGCCGGTGCAGCCGTATGCGACAGGCGGCGTCGGCATCGTTCGGGTATCCGGCGACGTCACCGTGCCGTTCCTGGGCTCGGTGCTCAGCATCAAGGGCCAGGACTTCGGCATGAACGTGGGGGGCGGTCTCTACGTCTTTCCGTCGGAGAACCTCGGTCTGCGTGCCGACGTCCGCTACTTTCGGACGATCGGCGATCTCACGCTCGACGAGCTCGCCGACATCGGGCGCGACTTCGACCTGCCGCTTCCGGAGTTCGACTTCTGGCGCGTGACCGGTGGCGTCACGCTCCGGTTCTGACCGTCGTACATACCCTGCCATGCCACACGCTTCATGCCCGCCGCCGACGAGGCGGCACCGGCGCCACGGAGGCGCTTCCATCATGCGTAAGATCATGCTTTCGGCGATGGCGATGAGCCTGCTCGCCGCCGCGCCGGCCTCGGCGCAGGTCGACGGCCTCGTCACGCCGTTCATCGGCGTCGCGACCGATACCCCGACCGACGAGAACCGCACCGTGTACGGCGCCGCCGTCGGCTTCACCGGCCGCGTCGTCGGCTTCGAGGTCGACTTCGGCTACGCGCCGAACTTCTACGAGCTCGAGGACGACTTCGGCGAGCTCGACTCCGAGGGCAGCGTCACGACCGTGATGGGCAACCTGCTCGTCGCGGTGCCGCTCGGGCGACTGCGCCCCTATGGCACCGTCGGCGCCGGGCTCATGCGCTCCAACCTCGATTTCTTCGACTTCTTCGACGACATCAGCAGCAACGACTTCGGCGTCAACTACGGCGGGGGCGTGATGTTCGACCTGAACGACCGGATCGCGGTCCGCGGCGACATCCGGCAGTTCCGGAGCGTCGACAACGAGGACGTCGACGACGACTTCCCGGAGCCGGGCGATCTGGACCTCGGCGACTTCAAGTTCTGGCGTGCGACCGGCGGCGTGACGATCCGCTTCTGACGCGCGATGCGGGCCCGAGCGCGTCGAGGCAGCCGCCTCGGCGCGCCGCCCCCGGCGCATCGCCGTGTGGTGAAATGGGCGCGTGCACCTGCCGCGCCGCATCACCGACATCCAGCCGCCCGTCATCCCGATCCTCGGCGAGTGGCTCCGCGCAAACCCCGGCACGATTTCCCTCGGGCAGGGCATCGTTTCCTACGGCCCTCCGGCGGAGGCGCTCGAGGCGCTGCATGCGTTCGGCACGCGGCTGGCCGACCACCGCTACGGCCCGGTCGAGGGCCAGCCGGAACTGCTGCAGATCCTCGAGGAAAAGCTGACCCGCGAGAACGGCATCGACCTCACCCGCCGCCGCATCGTCGTCTCCTCGGGCGGGAACATGGCGTTCATGAACGCCGTGCTGGCGATCACCGATCCCGGTGACGAGGTGATCCTGCCGCGTCCGTTCTACTTCAACCACGAGATGGCGCTGACGATGATCGGCTGCCATGCCGTGCCCGTGGCGACCGACGCGGACTACCAGCTCGATCAGGAGGCGTTGCGCGCGGCCATCACCCCGCGCACGCGGGCGATCGTCACGGTCTCGCCGAACAACCCGACGGGTGCCGTCTACCCGGAGCCGGCGCTGCGCGCCGTCAACGCACTCTGTGCAGAGCACGGAATCGTGCACATCACCGATGAGGTCTACGAGTACTTCACGTATGGCGGCGCACGGCACTACTCGCCGGGCAGTGATCCGGCGAGCCGGCCGCACACGATTTCGCTGTTCTCGCTGTCGAAGGCGTACGGTTTTGCCGGATGGCGCATCGGGTACATGGTGGTGCCCGATGAACTGTTCGATGCGGTCAACAAGATTCAGGACACGAACCTGATCTGCCCGCCGCTGGTGTGCCAGGCGGCGGCCGCGGGTGCACTGCGCGCCGGCCGCGCCTATTGCGCCCCGCACGTCGCGTCGCTGGCGCAGGTCCGCACCGAAGTGCACGACACGCTGCGCGGGCTCGGCGATCTCGTGGAAGCCCCGGAGACGGAGGGGGCGTTCTACGTGCTGCTGCGTGTGAAGACGACGCTCGATGCGTTCACGCTCACGCGGCGCCTGATCGAACGGCACCGTGTGGCCGTGGTGCCGGGCAGTGCCTTTGGTGTGAACGACACGTGCGCGCTGCGCGTGTCGTTCGGCGCACTCGATCGCGATACCGTGGCGGCGGGTATGGGCCGGCTCGTCGACGGCCTACGCGTCGAAGCCTGACGCGCGGCCCTTGAACACGTCCCAGGCACGGACGACCGCGCGCAGCGTGCGCGCGTGCCCCTCGCGTTGGCCGGGGCTGGCGTCCGGGTGCATGTCGGGATGCGCGCTGCGGAGCAACCGGCGGTAGGCGCTGCGGATCTCCTCGTCGGCGGCCCCGGCGTCGACGTTTGCGCCGAGGCGGTTCAGGAGGGTGATTCCCAGCTGCTCCCGCGGTGTGCGCCGGCGCGCGGGACGCGTCCGTGCCTGCGGCGCGGCCGCCGGGGCGGACGGCGCCTTCAAGCCACCGCGCGACGATGCCTGTCCGTCCGC
>JAEYZV010000336.1 GCA_023427865.1 Acidobacteriota bacterium | reverse complement strand
GCTCGACGCTGCGCATGACGACCTCGTCGCCCTCGACCATGCCTGCCATGTCGCGCACGGTGATCTCGCCCTGGTGCGAGCCCTGCAGCCAGTTGCCGTCCTGCTCGACGAACAGCGTGTGGCGGCTCCCGCCGCTGTAGAACGTGACGTCGGCGTCCCACCGGCCACTCAGCGTGGCCGATGGCGCGCGCATGGCGGCCGGTCTCGGCTCGCGCCGTGCCGACAACACGTCATGAAGGCGATCGGCGACGACCTTGTCGTCGCCGGGCTGCATCATCCCGGCCGTCACCGAGACCGACGAGGTACCCGCGGTGCTGCCTCTCCCGCCCGCGCCGAGCGCAATCCGCGGCTTCGTGCGCGCCAGCTGCTCGGCCACTTCCTCGCCGGTGATGTGCAACGCGGCGGGATCCCACGAGATCGTCAACGACGGGCTGCGATTGGAAAGGCCGCGCGGCTCGCGCACGGCGGTCGTCACACCGGGGACGGTGGACAGGCGCCTGGCAACCGTGTCGAGCCAGCCGAGCCACGTCTTCCACTCGGCGTCGTGATCGCGGGTGAACCACGCCTCCACCGCGGCCAGCATGCCGAGCGTCTCCTCGCGGCCGACCTTGTTGTCGCGGCCGGGCCCGTGATGCGGCGAGCTCGCCTGCCATGCCGACATCAGCAGGTCCTTGCGCCCGAGGAGCAGACCCGCGCATTGCGGACCGCACAGCGCCTTGCCGCCACTGTAGGCGACGATCGTCGCGCCCTGTGCCAGGTGCACGTTCGGCTTGGTCAGGCCCTCGGCCGCGGCATCGACGAGGATCGGCACCTGCGTCGGGCCGGCGATCCTCGCGATGTTCTCGAGCGAGAGCGGACCGGACATGGATGGCTCGCCGGCCAGCACGTAGATCATCGCCGTCCGCGGATTGATTGCCTGCGCGAGCGCTTCCGGCGTATCCACCGTCAGCATCGTCACGCCGATGTTGCGGACGGCCGCGTCGTAGGCGTTGCGGGAATAGCGCGGACAGATGACCTCGGTCTTGTCGAAGCCCGTGAGATCGGGAATGCGCACGAGGCGCTCCGGGTTGCCGCCGGTCACGCACGCCGCCGTGACGTGCTTGAGGCCCGCGGCGCAGCCCGACGACACCATGCCCCACTCGGCCCCGGTCAGGGCGGCGAGCCGCTGGCCCACCGCATCGGCGAGCTCGTCGATCTGCACGTAGTAGCGCGATGCGGCATCCATCGCCGCCCGCACCTGCGGGAGCTCCACCGAGCCGCCGATGATCGTGAACGTGCCGCGGCAATTGATCACGGGCTCGACGCCAATCGACTGGTAGATCTGCGGTCCCGGCGTCAGGGGGCCCGGGGCGGCCGCCACGGCGCGCGCGCCCGCGCCGCCGACGAGCACCGGCACGGCCAGGGCGTTGCCGATGCGGAACAGGTCACGGCGCGTGACGCCGTCGTGGAGTGAGTCGATCCAGGTGTCGTCGTGCATGTGTGCTCCTGCGTCCTGGGGCCAGGCTGCGACAGCCGGCCCTACCTCTGAGCCTCGTGCCGTGAGTTGAGCCTGAGCCTGACGCTCTCTCCGACGGTAGGCCCGTTTCCGAGTGGCCCAACGGCGGTCGTGTGCGGCACACGCCTCAGCCAGGCTGGGACAGCCCTACACTCTATTTCACGGCGATGAGCGAGATCTGCTCGAGCGTCGGGAACGTGTCTTCGTTGCGCGGCGTTCGGTCGGCGGGCGCCACCTGCGCGATGGTCGTCCGGGCAGGCGGCCTGCTGGGGAAGTACTGCGCGTAGACCCGGTTCATGCGCGCGAAGTCGTCCATGTCGTCGAGGTACACGTTGGTGGCCACGACATCCGGCAACCCGAGCCCGGCCTCCTCCAGGCCGTCGAGCAGGTTCCTCATCGTCTGCCGAACCTGCGCCTCGACCGTGCCCACCCAGATGCCCTGCAGACCGTTCGGCCCGTCGATGGGCCCCGGCGTGAACGGGCCCTTGGCCGAACAGTAGTACGTGTCATCGGCCAGCACGCAGGGGCTGGCGGTGGCGCTCGGCCGCATGTTCTTCGGCTTGAAGGCGCACCTGAGCGAGAGATCCGCGATGGCGACGCCCGTGAACTGGATGGTGCTGCCACCGGGCAGGCCGGTCACGTTGATCGTGGCCCGCGCCGGCGTGTTGCCGTACTCGAAATGCCTGGCATAGATGGCGTTCATCTGCCGCGACGCACCTGCCGTGAGGTAAGGATTCACGAACACGACGTGCCGGAAATCGAGCCCCGCGGCGGCGAGCGTCGCGCGCATGTTGTCGAGCGCGAGCTGCAACTGCGCGTCAGGATCCTGCGGTATCCGACCCGTCGCCTCGTCTGCGCCGAGCGCCCCCGACAGGAAGAGTCGGTTGCCCGCCATCACTCCCCCCGGGGTCGCCTCCGCCTTGCTCGGAGCCGCGCTCGACGCGCCCGCTTCACCGTCGGAAATACCAGATACGCTGGCGGCACGACCGCGCGCCCTGATGGGCCGCCGGCTCGCAAGGTCGCGATAGGCGACGGCGTTGATCTCGACGGCGATGTCGGTCGGCAGCCGGTAGACGCCGAGCACGGCCCGCGCCGGCGGTGCCGTCGGGAAGAACTCCCGCCACACGCGGTCCATGGCGTCGTACTGGGCCATGTCGGTCAGGTACACCTGGCTGTATACGACATGCTGCAGGGTCATCCCGCCGGCCTCGACGATCGCCTGCAGGTTCAGCAGCGTCTGCCGCACCTGCCCTTCGATCGTGTCGGGCAGCGTCCCGTCGGCGCCGCGCCCGCCCTGACCCGAGACGTAGAGGAAATCGCCGGCAAGGATGCCCGGGCTGTACGGCCCGACGAGCCTGACACCGGGCGGCGCGATCACGCGCGTGTCGACCCCGGCACCCACAGCCGTCACCATCGCCGCGGCGACCGCAGCGGTCAGCATGAAGGCGATGAGTCGGGGTGCCACCGGTCTGCCCTGGCGCATGGAGGATGCCGGCATCATACGCCGGAGCGACGCCGCGCATCGAACGGCGCGGCATCCTTGCAGAAGGCACGCGGAGACACCGAGATCGTTCGCAGTCGCCAGGCCCTGCCGTGGACAACGGGTACTCCCGGGCGGCGATCGCCAGGTATGCGCTCCATGTCACGATCGGGGAGGCGCGGCAATGCACCGCCGGCTCCTCGACCCGAACGCATGACGATGACCCACGACGTCGGAAGACAGGCAAGCGACCGCCGGTGCCTGCGCGGTGCTGACGCCGACGGCCGGTGGAACGGTGAGCGATGACAGCGCCATCAGGGATCGTGCTGGCGGGCGGCCGCAGTTCGCGCATGGGCCGGCCGAAGGCCCTGCTCGAGTTCGACGGCGAACCGCTCATCGCCCACGTCGTCCGCAGACTGCGCACCGTCGTCAGGGACGTCGTTGTCGTCGCAGCTCCGGACCAGGAGCTGCCGCCGCTGCCAGCCACGGTGGTGCACGACGAGGTCGCGTACCAGGGCCCGGTGGCCGGGATGCATCACGGGCTGGTCGCCGCTGCCGGTGACGTCGCCTATGTCACCTCCTGTGACGCGGTCTTCATGAACCGCGCCCTGATTCGCCTGGCCCTGTCGCGAATCGACGGGTACGACGCCGCCGTGCCGCACTGGGACGCGCGCCTGCAGCCTTTGCACGCCGCCTACCGGCGCAGCGTGATCCCCTATCTCGCACGACAGCTGGCTGCCGGCGACCTGCGGGCAGTCCATCTGTTCGACACGGTCCGCACGCGCCGGATCGAGGAGGACGAGATCCGCGCGGTCGATCCGGAGGGCTGGCACTTCTTCAACATGAACACCCCCGAGGACCACGAGCGCGCGCGCTCTCTCTGGCCGCGACTGCACGGTTCGTGACGGTGGCTCGCGGCCGACGCGCTCCGCGCAACGGATGACGGGCCGGTGCGTCCGTCAGGAGACGCGCGACGGTGTCGGCCAGCGGCTCCGGATGCGATGATGGATCCAGTCGAATCTGGAGACAGTGGAAGATGTGTCAGCGCATTCAGTGCACGACCTGCGGCAAACCGACCTGGGCCGGGTGTGGGAGGCACATCGAGGAGGCGCTGCGCGGCGTGCCGCTGGAGGAGCGCTGCACGTGCCCGCGGCGCCGGTCGTGGTGGGCACGCCTGTTCGGTCGATGAGCGGGGAGGCGATTGTCTTCATCGCGCGTGCTGGCGGTAGTACGCGATGAGATCGAGCGAGGCCGGCGGCGCCGCACCGAGTTGGCGCAGCATCGTCGTCACCTGTCCCCGGTGGTAGGTGCCGTGGTTCACCATGTGCTGGACGATGTGCGCAATGCGGCTTGCCGTCGCAGTCCCGCCGAGGTTGCGGTAATCGAGCACGCGATCGACGGCGCCTTCGTCGAGTCCATCGACGTACGCGCGCATGTCGGCTTCCACCCCGGTCCACGCCCGGCGAACGGACGCCGGGTCGGGGAAACGGTCGTGCGCAGGGAAGCTTCGCGGCGACTGGCCCTGGAGGCGCGAGAGCCAGATCCATTCGGAGCCGTGCAGGTGCGACAGCGTGTCGCGGACAGACTTGAAGCTGCTGCCGAGATCGCTCGTGAACTGCTCGGTCGTCAGGGACTCGACCGCATCGAGCACCCGGTGGGTCGCCCAGTAGTTGTAGTCGACGAGCGTCCGGAGATCCTGCGGGGTCATGAGCCGATCCTGCCACGCCGCCCGTCGGGCAAGGCCCGACGGCTACGAACCGCGCCCGGCGCTACGTAGCCGTCGCGGCTTCCGCGATGGGCAGCCCGTCGGGCGAGGCCCGACGGCTACGAACCGCGCCCGGCGCTACGTAGCCGTCGCAGCTTCCGCGACGGCCAGCCCGGCGGGCGAGGCCCGACGGCTACGAAC
>JAEYZV010000322.1 GCA_023427865.1 Acidobacteriota bacterium | reverse complement strand
CGTCGCCGCATCGTCGCGCGCTGCCTGCTCCAGCAAAGCGATTCCGCCGGCGCGGTCGCCCGGCAGCCCGGCTGCTGCAGCGAGCCAGCGCTTCGGCAGGGAGAGGGTTGATACCGCATACCGGTAGATGCCGGGAAGCAGCGCCGACTCGTGATGCCGGGGCGACCGCCGCCGCAGGTCGTCCAGGAGCGCCACGGCCTTGCGCCCCTCCGTGAACGCGGCGAACGCCCGCCCTTCGACACTGCCTCTATACAACGCACGCAGTCCGAGGCTGGCGCCGAGTTGGTACTGCGCGTCCGCGTCGTCACGCGTGACGCCTCGAGCACGCTCCGCGAGCGCGATGGATGCCTCGATCTCGGTCATGAACCGGGTGCGGAGCGACTCAGGTACCGGAGGCCTGGCCACCACGTCACCGGTCGCAGTCCCCTCGAATGCGGCAAAGGTCGCGACCCCTTGCGTGCAGAGGATCTGCAGCCACGTCACGGCGGCGGCCGCACGGGGCGGTGCCGGGTCGGCGGGGTCAGCCGCGCGGGCTCTGGACAACAGGGCGAGACTGTCCTCGAGCCGCAGGTCGTAGGCGAGGCCGTACGCTTCCCCGGTGAGTCGCCGGGACTCCGGAGAGGCCTCCAGGATGCCGCCTGTCAGCAGAAGCAGTAGACAACCTGCCCACGCCGACTTCCGGGTCGCGACGAGTGAGGTGCCGTGGCGCATGACAGACGCGAGGCTCGTTCACCGGGACACTCGGGCGAGCGACAGCAGCGACAGAAGTCCTGCCACGCCCATTGCGCCGATCGTGCTGTTGGTCATCGCCATTGCCCCTCCGCCGCGTTCGGGGTCGCGCAGCCGGGAGAACTGGTTGCCGGCGATGATACCCGGTGCCGTGCGCCCATCGCGCACAGGTTCACGCCTGCTGTATCACATGGCGTGTCACGTGTCGTGCTGACGCCTGTTGACGCCCTGCACATGCGCCTGCCTGCCGCTCGCTGCCGAGCGCTTCGGGGGTGCGCTTCGCACCAGGTGCCGGCTACGCCCGGAACGATGGAGCCTGCTTCGAACCGTATGTCAGAATCGTCGTGTCTTCGGAAGCAACCGGATGGGGAACGGCGAGCGTCTCGACTCCTGGAAGGACATCGCTGCCTACCTGCAGCGCAGCGTACGCACGGCGCAACGATGGGAGCGAGAAGCCGGGCTCCCGGTCCATCGTGTCGGCATACCGCGCGGATCGGTGTACGCCTTCCGCGGCATGCTGGACGAATGGTGGCGCACCCAGCAGCGCGCCGCGGCCACGTCGGCCGCTCTCGTCGAGACGAGCCGCAGCATCGACGCTCATCCGGGCGTGACCACACCGGACACGGCTGGCAATCACGTCTCCCGGATGCGGCTGCGCGGCATGCTCGAGGACCCGACGGCGATCGATCCCGAGTCGGCTGCGTCGCAGGTGAACCTGGCCGCCTATCTGTTCATGCTCGCGGTGACGGGCCAGATGCACGGCGATGAAGCCTTGCCAGCGGCACGCGCCGCCATCAGGCGGGCGCTCGCCCTCGATCCGTACTTGCCGCGCGCACTGACGCTGCGCGGTGTCCTCGCCGGTGTCTACGAGCGCGACTGGACGGCAGCAGGCCGCGCCTTCGAGCAGGCGTGGCAAGGCCCGGTCTCGGCGCCACTGCGCTTCGACTATGCGGTCTGGTTCCTCTCGCCACTCGGACGCCACGAGGAAGCTCTGACCGAGCTCGATCAGGTCGTCGCCGAAGCACCGTCGGCGCCGTTGGGCCGCTTCCAGCTGGCGCTCGAACTGCAGACCCTCGGCAGGCGAGACGAGGCTGTCCGAGCACTCCAGCAGGTCACCACATGCGCGCCCGATTTCGGGCCGGCGTTCGGACACCTGAGTCACGAGTACGCACGTGCCGGAGATCTCGATCGCGCCCTGGAGTATGCCGAGCGCGCCTACACGCTGTTGCCGTCGCACCCCAATGCCGTTGGGCTGCTGGCCGGGCTCCTCCGTCGTCTCGGCATGCAGTCGCGCGCCGATGCGTTGCTCGACGCGCTGGCGCAGGAAGGGCGATACGTCTCGAGAGCGCTCGCCGAAGCGCAGCTGGTGTGTGGCAGCATCGAGACCGCCATCGGCTGGATGTCGGCGGCCGCGGCCGAGAACGACCCCGGCGTGTGGCTGCTCCTCCAGGGGTGGTCGCGGCGCCTCGTCATGGCGTCCCGCGACTGGCCGCTCCTGCGCGAGCGGCTGGCGCTGCCATCCGGCAGTCGTTGAACGTGTGAGGCCGGCTGCCCTCGCCGGCCCGCGCACTCCCGACAACGCACGCCCCCGTGACGTGCGGCAGGTCCTGGCGCACCGTGGCGCTTCCTGACGCGTCGCCGCCCGCCGTCTTCATGTAAGTATTCGGCCACCGCACTCGCTCGCCTCGATGGGAGGTCACATGACGAAGCAAGTAGTCGCCTCTGCGTTCCTGTGCCTGGCACTGCTCGGCCACGGCAACGCTGCTGCCGAGCCCATCACCTCGCTGCACGTGCTCGGTGACAGCCTCTCGGACCAGGGCAATGCCGCGCTCCTGACCGGCGGCGCATTCCCACCGGCGCCGTACGCCCAGCGTGCCTCCAACGGCCCGGTGGCCGTCGAGCAACTGGCGGCGCGCCTCGGTGTGGAACTCACGCCCTCGGTCGCAGGCGGAACCAACTACGCGGTCGTCGGCGCCACGAGCGGCGCCGTGGCCATCGCCGGAACATCTCCGCCGGTGCAGACAGAGAACCTGGCAGCTGTCCAGTACGGCCTCCCTGCGCTGGGCGGCACGAGCCTCCAGAGCCAGGCGCTCGCGCTGTTGGAGGCGGGACCGATCGTCGACCCGGCGGGGTCGCTGTTCTTCGTCTGGGGTGGCGCCAACGACTTCTTTCTCAATCCGAGCGCCGCGACGGCCGCGGCAGGCGTGAACAACGTGGTGACCGCGGTGACGACGTTGTATGCGGCTGGGGCGCGGAACTTCCTGGTCCTCAATCTGCCGGACCTGTCCTCGACGCCTGCGGGCCGCGCGCTACCCGAGGCGCAGCGCATGGGGCTGCAGATGCTGACCGTCGGATTCAACGATGGTCTCGGTGCCGCGGTGAGCCAGGTGTCGGCCCTGCCGTCGATCGACATCACGCTCTTCGACACGTTCGGGTTCTTCAACGACATACTGAAGGACCCCGCCACGTTCGGCTTCTCCAATACCACCACACCATGCCTCACCGGCAATCTCGCGGTGGGAGGCGTGATGTGCGCCTCCCCCGCCGCCTATCTCTTCTGGGACTCCGTACACCCGACGGCCGCCGCACATCGAGTGCTGGGCGACGCGTTGGCCGATGCGGTGGTGCCTGAACCCGCCGCGTCGACGCTGCTCCTGCTCAGCGCGGGCGTGGCGTGGGTCGCGCGCCGCCGGCAGGCGTCGGGCGATTTCCGGCTGGGGTACCGGAATGCCAGGCGCAAGGCGTCATGAGCAGCGTCATCGCGCAGGAACAGACATGCACGAGGACGCCGTCCACGACGCGGCCGTGCCGCCGAGCATCGTGTGCGGCGTCGCTTTCCCGCGGCGACTCGCGGCGGCGGTAGATACGAATCGTCGGTCCCGGCCGCTCGATGGCGCGAGAAGCACGTCGAACCACGCGCTCTGCACCAGTGACGGCACGGCCACGACGAGCGTCAGCACTCCCATCACGAGCGTCTGCGACGCGCCCGAGCGGACGCTGATCCACTCGCCGATGCTTCGAATGCCGACGGCAGCCGATAGACACACGATCGGAACGAGTGGCAGCACATAGCGGAAGAACACCGTGGACCCGCTGCCGACCGATACATAGAACGCCCCCGCTGCCACGCCAAGAACCACCGCATGCCAACGCAGCCGCCTCGCCAACGGCACCAGGCCTGCGACGGCTGCGACACACGTCGGCACGCCAACCCCGTACAGGAGCGAACGACGAAGGTGATACGTCCAGCCGCGCCCGACGTCGATGCCGTGCCCGTCAGAGAGATGGGTGAAGACGAACCGCACGTCGGCGACGAATCTCTCGCTGTCGAGGAGTGAGTAAGGCGTCGCCGTTACGAAGGCCGCACCAAACGCCAGGACGAACAACAGCGCGGGCGCCCAGGCACGAGGAACCCACGGTGAGAGCCCCACGTTGGACAGACCGTGAGCGTTCCGCTCAGGGCGACCAGGCTGCGTGCGAGCAGCACGTAGTCCACGATCTCGAGCGGCGCGAGCGAGAACAGGCGGCGGAGGGTGGACGCCACGGCGAACAGCGCGGCGAACACGTAGCTCGTCAGATGGCCAGTGGAAGAACCGCGGGTTGAGATCGCCGCCCTGCATGCCGAGCGCAAGGTTCACGGCGGCTTCTTCGTCGGGCCGGGCAAAGGAGTATGGCACACCGAACCCGATCCCATGGAACCGCAACGCTGCCGCGAGGAGAACGACGAGGAGGAGTGCCCCGTGCACCTTCCGCGTAATGGTCTCGAGAGACCTGCGTCAGCTTCTGTAGCAGCCCCCGGGGCAGCTGGAGGAGACCGATATGACGCCAACGGAAATCACGGTCCTCGTCGCCAGTGTGGCGGCGATCGGGTGGATCAACTGGTACTTCTTCGTCGCAGGACGGCACGCGTCTACGGTCGTCGCGCGCCGGGGCGACGGCCTGCAGGACGTCCTCGTCCGTGTCGATGGTGGCTACTCGCCGTCGGCCGTCCAGGTCGAGGCGGGCCGCCCGGTCCGCCTGCGCTTCGATCGCGCAGACACCTCCGGCTGCTCGGAGGAAGTGGTGCTCCCGGATTTCGGGATCCGCCGGTTCCTGCCCACCGGGACGATCACCCCGGTCGAGTTCACGCCGGATCGGGCCGGCACCTACGAGTTCACCTGCGGCATGGGCATGCTGCGCGGCCGTGTCGTGGTCACGCGTGGATGAGGAGAAACGGTCATGGAAACGTTGACGCTACCCGTGACGGGGATGACGTGCGCCTCCTGCTCCGTCCGCGTGCAGCGGGCGCTCGAGAAGACGCCGGGGGTGACTCGCGCGTCGGTCAACCTGATGCTCGAGAACGCAGCGGTGACCTTCGATGACGCCGTCGTCACGCCGGCCGCTCTCGTGTCGGCCATCGAGGAGACCGGCTACGGTTCATCGCTGCCGCCGGCGCAGCGGTCTGCACTGGACGAGCAGGCAGCGCAGGACCGGGCTCAGGAAACGGAGTACCGCGAACTCCGCGGCAGGGCGATCGTCAGCTTCGTCGCTGCCGCAGTGGGCATGCTGGTGTCGATGCCGCTGATGAAGGCGCCTGCCCCATCGGGTCACGCGCACGTCCCCGCCGCATCGACCGATCCGGTCCTCTCGTGGACGCACCGCGTGATCGATCCGTGGCTTTCGGATGCGCTGCCGTGGCTCTACGCGGTCGACCGCAGCCTGCTGTCGTGGGGGCTCCTGGCGATCACCGCCGCGATCATGGGGTGGGCGGGCCGTCACTTCTACGTGCGCGCGTGGAAGGCGTTCCGGCACCACGCCGCGGACATGAACACACTGGTGGCGGTCGGCACCGGGGCCGCCTTCGTCTACTCGGCGCTCGCCACGGTCGCGCCCGATCTCCTGACCTCGCGCGGTGTGGCACCGGACCTGTACTACGAGGCGGTGCTCTTCATCATCGCGCTCATCCTCGTGGGGAACACCTTCGAGGCACGCGCGAAGCGGCAGACCTCGGCAGCCTTGCGGGCACTGGCCGGCCTGCAGCCAAGGACGGCGCGCGTGTTCCGCGGCGGCGAGGAGGTGGACGTGCCAGTGGAGACCGTTGCGCCTGGCGACGTCGTGCTGGTCCGCCCCGGGGAGCGCGTGCCGGTGGATGGCGCGATCCTGGAGGGCGGCAGCGCGCTCGACGAATCGATGCTCACCGGCGAAAGCCTGCCCGTCGAGAAGAGACCGGGCGACTCCGTGTTCGGTGGAACCGTCAACGGCACGGGCGCCTTCCGCCTGTGCGCGGAGCACGTCGGCACGGACAGCGCGTTGCAGCGGATCGCCAGGCTGATGCGTGATGCGCAGGGCTCGCGCGCGCCCATCCAGGCGCTCGCCGACAAGGTGAGCGCCGTCTTCGTCCCCGTCGTCATGTCCCTCGCAGTCGCGACGTTCGCCGCCTGGGTCGTGGTCGCCGGCGAGGGGTCGGCGCTGCAGGCGTTTGCGGCGGCCGTGGCGGTGCTCATCATCGCGTGTCCGTGCGCGATGGGGCTCGCCGTCCCGACCGCCCTGATGGTCGCCACCGGGCGCGGCGCGGCCCAGGGCATCCTCATCAAGGG
>JAEYZV010000472.1 GCA_023427865.1 Acidobacteriota bacterium | reverse complement strand
GGATGGCCGGCGAGGCCGGCATGCTGACGAGTCGCGGCGGGGACCTCGCGGCCACGCTCGGTGTCGACGCTCGCCTGCACTTCCGAGGCACGGCTCCGCGCGGTGGCTGGGCCCCATACGCGTTTGCCGGCTACTCGCCGCTGCGGCTCTTCGGGCTGTCGGATCAGGGGGTGCAGTTCGGCGCCGGCATCGATTACCGCCTGAGTACTCGCCGCGCGCTTCGGCTCGAACTGCGCGACATCCTTCGGCGCGGCGGCTCGGTGACGTCACACTACTGGACCATGCGTCTGGGCATCGCGTTCCGATGAGTGCGACGCCGTCGGAAGGTCGGGCGTCCACGCGACGTCCTGGTCCCCCGCGATGAATGTCCGCCGTCCTGCGAGTCTGAATCGATAGCCGCTCCCGCTGCCGGGCGTCCGGGACGACAGAAGCATCCAACGACGTCGAGGTGACGGCTGAGCGACGATGGGCAGGACCATCCCTGGCCGAGGGCAGTGCCCAGAATTGAAGGGAAAGCCATGCGCAGGCTGATCATGTGGAACCTGATGTCGCTCGACGGCTTCGTCGAAGGACCCAACCGCGACATTTCCTGGCACAGCGATGTCTGGGGCCCTGAACTCGAACACCTATCCGTCGAGCAGGGGAAGGAAATCGGCGCGCTGCTCTTCGGGCGCGTCACCTACGAGCTGATGGCCGGCTACTGGCCAACGGCGGCCAGGAGCGCGATTGCGGACTACATGAACGCGCTGCCGAAGTACGTCGTGTCGCGCACCCTGAAGGCGGCGGACTGGGCGAACACGACGCTGCTGCAGGGAGATCCCGCAACCGAGGTCGAGGCGCTGAAGCGCGCCGACGGAAAGGACATCTTCGTCTTTGGCAGCGCCGACCTCTCGATGCACCTGATACCACTCTTCGACGAGTTCAGGATTGGCGTCGTGCCCGTCCTGCTCGGTTCGGGCTCGCCGCTCTTCAAGAAGCGGGACGAGACAGCAAAGCTGACGCTACTGGGTGCCGATCGGCATTCCAACGGCGTCGTCATCCTCCGTCACGCACCGCAGCGTCAGTCCTGAGGGCGACGCCGTGTCGAGTTCCGGGCTCCGGCAGCACGCCGTGCCGCGTCCAGGCGGTAGTATTGCGTTTCTATATCGGTACCATATACTTGCGCCCGAATCGAATCCCGATGACTGCCTCCCGGTCGCAGAAGACCGACCTCCTTCGCGGCACGCTCGACCTGCTGATCCTGCGTACGCTGGCGCTTCAGCCCCTGCACGGCGTGGCCATCGCCGATCGCATCGCCCAGGTCACCCAGGGCACGTTCCACGTCCTGCCGGGCACGTTGTTCCCGGCCCTGCACCGGCTCGAGCAGGCCGGCTGGACGGCAGGGCAGTGGACCACGACAGCTGAAGGGCGTCGCATCCGCAGCTACGCGCTCACGGCGGCGGGACGGAAGCAGTTGGTCGAGGAGGAGAAGACCTGGGAACGCGTGGTGGCGGCGATGACCCGCGTGTTGCGGAGCACCTGAGGGAAGGCAGGCAGCGATGACTGGTCGGTGGCAATCGACGCGCGCGAAGAGCGACGACCCGGAAATCGAGTCCGAGTTGGCTGCCTACGTGGAGGAGCGCACCGCGCAGGGAGTGGCCGCGGGGCTCGACCCGGAAGAAGCTGGCCGGCGTGCCCGCGTCGAAGTCGGTGGCGTCGCCGCGATGGCAGGAAAGCTTCGCGAGCAGAGAGCGGAGGCTGCGCCTGGACGATGGCTGCGCGAGTTCGGCCGCGATGTGCGCCACGTGTGGCGGCAATGCTGTCGCGCGCCGGCACTTCCGCTCGTGGCGACGCTGACACTCGGCCTCGGCATCGGCGCCGCGGCGGCGATGTTCGGCCTGATTCGGGGCGTGCTCCTGACGCCGCCGCCTTACGCCGACCCTGCGCGCCTCGTCCTGCTCGCACCCGAGCGCGTCGACGGGGCGCCTTACGACAGACGACCGACGACCGCGCAGTGGCTCGCCTGGCGCGACGCCGCGCGCGGTGTCGATACCGCGCTGTACCGGTGGACCTTCAACTATCTCGTGCGCGCCGACGGCAGCCGGGCGATTGCCGGCATGATCGTCACCCCGGACTACTTCAGGGTTCTGGGTCTCGCCCCCCTGCGCGGCCGGACGTTTCTGGAATCGGAAGCCGCCGGCGCCGGGCCGCCGACCGCCATCATTCTCGGCTATGAGCTGTGGCAGCGCAGCTTCAACGGCGATCCGGACATCATCGGCAAGACGGTGACGATCGGCCGGGTACCGGCGCCGTTGCCGGTGGTGGGCGTGATGCCGCCGCGTGCCCGCTTCCTGCCCGACCCCGCCGCGGCGAACGAGCCCGGCTACGACATGCACGGGACGGTCGACTTCTGGGTCCCCGAAAGAGCCGACGAGTCCCGGCTCGATGCGCGCACCTGGAACGTCGTCGGACGCCTCGGCAAGGGCGTGTCCGCGTCGTCGGCGAACGCGGCCGTGGCAGGGGCCGCTGCCCGACAGCGGGCCGCGGACCCTTCGCTGGAGCAGCTCACGGCCACGGCGCGGCCGCTGCTCGAGGTGACGAACGCGGATGGCCGACGGCTGCTCATGCCGCTCGTCGGCGCTGTCGTGCTCGTCTTCTTCATCGCGTGCGCCAACGTGGCTGGTCTCCTGCTGGCCCGCGGGCTGCACCGGCAGCGCGACTATTCGCTGCAGGCCGCACTGGGCGCGAGTTGGCAGCGCCTGTGTCGTCAGGTGCTGACCGAGTCGCTGGTGCTCGCGCTCGCCGGGGCGGTGGCTGGAGCGGCGTTGTCGGTGGGCATGGTGGCGCTGTTCCTGAAGGTCGGGCAGCACGCGCTACCGCATGCCGAAGGGGTGTCGGTGGGCTGGCCGGTGCTCGCGTTCTGTGCCGTCATGGCGCCGATTGCCGCGGCATTGGCCGGATTGGTGCCCGCCGTCCGCGCGGCGTTCAGCCAACGCGCGAACGGCCTGGAGAATTCGCGCACCACGGCCACGCCACGTCAGCGCTTGTTGATCGGCGGCGTCGCTGCCGTCCAGATCGTGCTCACCGTCGGCCTGCTGGCGGGCGCCGCGCTGCTCGTACGCACGGCGCGCCACCTTGCCGATGTGCAGCCGGGCTACGACACGGCGCGCGTGCTCACCATGTCGGTGGCGATGCTCCAGGGTGGTGAAACCTGGCAGCGGTTCCACACCGAAGCCGTGGAGCGTGTGGCAGCGCTGCCGGGCGTGCGCGGAGCCGCCTTCGCATGGGGCCTGCCGCTCACGGGCAACAACTCGCCGGCAACGCTCGCCGTCGTCGGCGCCGGCGCAGGTGGGATGCCGGTTGATCAGGTAAGCGTCCCGTTGCGGGCAGTCAGCCCCGACTACTTCGCGGTCATGGGCATCGGCTTGTCCGAGGGGCGCCCGTTCCGCGAGTCCGACAACGAGGACGCCCCGCCTGTGGCCATCGTGAACCGCGCGTTCGCCGATCGCCACTTCCCGGCAGGGCAAGCGCTCGGCCGCTCGCTGCGCTACGTGGAGGGCGGCGACCGCCCCGCGCTCGCAATCGTGGGTGTCGTCTCGAACATGCGGACTTTGGCGCTGAACCAGCCGGCCGGGCCCGAGGTCTATCTGCCGCTCTGGCAGAATCGCGCGATCTCCAAGCACCTGGTGGTCCGCACCGAGGGTGACCCCGTGGCGGTGGCCGGCCGGGTGCGCGAGGCAATCCGCGCGGTCGACCCGTCGGCGGCGGTCGAGAACGTCAAGACGATGTCGGACGTGCGTGCGGAGTCGGTCGCCTCCCGTGTGTTTGCGATGCAGCTGCTCCTCGGGTTCTCGGTGGTGGCCACGCTCCTCGCGCTCGTCGGTCTCTATGGCGTGCTCTCGCTCTCGGTCGGCTCACGCGTCAAGGAGATGGCGGTGCGCAAGGCGATCGGCGCGCAGCGAACGCAGGTCGTGTCACTGGTGCTTGCCGAGGGGGGCCGGCTGATCGTGCTGGGTGTCGCGCTGGGGATGGTCCTGGCGCTCGTGGTCGGGCGCGTGTTGCGGGGCCTGCTGTTCGGCGTCCAGCCCACCGATGCCCTGACCCTCGCAGCGGCCGCAACGCTCTTCGCGTTCCTCGCGCTGGCCACGTGCGCGGTTCCTGCTTTTCGCGCAGCCCGAATCGATCTGATGGACGCACTGCGTCAGGAGTAGATGGCACGCGTGTGCCACCCCGGCGCAAGCGCTTCTGGCCTCGTGCCTGCGTTCATGCTGACGGGGCACTGCGGAGACGACGTCTCCGGACGTTGACAG
>JAEYZV010000307.1 GCA_023427865.1 Acidobacteriota bacterium | reverse complement strand
GTGTGCGGGGGCGACGCGGGCGATTCGAGCAGGCCGACGGCGGCACGCTGTTCCTCGACGAAGTGTCGGACCTGTCCGCGTCTGCACAGGCCAAGTTGCTGCGCGTGATTCAGGACCCGACCGTCGAACGCGTGGGCGGCAACGGCAGCCGTCGTGTCGACGTGCGCATCGTGGCCGCGACGAACCGCCCGCTCGAGACGCTCTGCAAGAGCGGCGAGTTCCGCTGGGACCTGTTCTATCGCCTCAATGCCATCGAGATCGAGGTGCCTCCCCTGCGCGCCCGCCGCGACGACATCCCGTACCTCGTCGAGGCGATCCTGCAGCGATCCGGCGACGGGCAGCCGTACCGGATGGCCCCCGACGCGATGGAGGCGCTGATGGTGTACGAGTGGCCCGGCAACGTTCGCGAACTGGAGCGCGTGATCGAACGCGCCGTCACGCTCGCCTGCTCGCACGTGCTGCACCTGCAGGATCTGCCCGACGTCGTCGTCGGCCGCTTCCGCGACGCGTTTCTCCCGGTGGACGAGGACGAGAGCATGCGTGCCTGGGGGAGTCGGTACGCGCGGTACGTGCTGCGGCGTGCCGGCGGCAACAAGCGCGAGGCCTGTCGCGTGCTGGACATCAGTTACCACACGCTGCAGGCCTACCTCGCCTACAAGGGCCCGCGCCCCGAACACGCGGAGCGTCGCGCCGCGCTCGCGCGCGTGCGGGCGGCGCGAGCGGAAGTCCCGGCCGCCGCCGGACCGGACTCCTTCGAGCCGTATCAGCCGGCCCGATCCCGCGGGCCGACCGTGGTCCACGACGGGCCTGCTCCGAGACTCGACACCTAGGCAGGACTGCACTAGAGTGGCCTGGTTCTCATCACGCGAGACCGCACCGACGCGGCGGTCGAGGAGTGTGTTCCATGGCGCAATTCCGTTCGACGTCCCGCTTCCAGCTGTGCCTGCTGGCGATATCGGCCTTCGCGGTCGCCGGCGCGACGATCAGGGCGACGTCTCCGGCGGCAGCGATTGCTGGCGTGCAGGCGACGCAAGCGGCTGCCAACACGCTGACCGCGCAGGAGCAGGCGGCCGGCTGGAAGCTGCTGTTCGACGGCAAGACCACGCAGGGATGGCGCAACGCCCACGGCGACAGCTTCCCGTCCAGGGGCTGGGTCGTGAAAGACGATGCCCTCACGGTGCTCGAGTCGGGTGGGGGCGAAGCCGCGCACGGCGGCGACATCGTCACGGTCGACGAGTACGGCGATTTCGAGTTCATGCTGGACGTGAAACTCACGAGGGGCGCCAACAGCGGCATCAAGTACTTCGTCACCGAGAAGCTCGGTACGCCGGGACGCGGGTCGGCCATCGGACTCGAGTTCCAGCTGCTGGACGATGCCGAGCACCCGGACGCGAAGATGGGCCGTGAAGGCAACCGCACGTTCGGATCGCTCTACGACCTGATCGCCGCGCCGAAGAACAAGCCCATCAAGCCGGTGGGTGAGTGGAACACGGTGCGCATCGTGTCCAAGGGGACCAAGGTCGAACACTGGTTGAACGGCAGCAAGCTCCTCGAGTTCGACCGCGCGAGCGACGCGTTCAGCAAGCTCGTCGCCGTCAGCAAGTACAAGGACTTCAAGGGCTTCGGGCAGGCAAAGAGCGGCCACCTGCTGCTGCAGGACCACGGCAACACCGTGCACTTCCGCAACATCAAGGTGAAGGGCGCCGCACTGCCCAACACCTAGCCACGACGGCCTGCGCTTGCCTGCGACGGGCCGGCGCGGTCAGGTATTGCCGATGTTGCGGCGTCGCGGGCAGCGAGCTGCCGAACGCCGAAACCGCCCCCGCATTCTTGAGCGCCGCGCGCCGAGCCTGTACGATTGAAGGGTTTGCGGTCCTTCCAGGGACCGCGCCCTTCGCATGGCCGAGACCCAGACTGTCCTCAAGCAGACGCCCCTGCACGCCACGCACCTCGGCCACAAGGCCCGGATGGTGCCGTTCGGCGGGTGGGACATGCCCGTCGAGTACTCCGGCATCACCGAGGAGCACATGGCGGTCCGCACGCGGGCCGGGCTCTTCGACGTGAGCCACATGGGTGAGATCGAGATCGCCGGTGCCGACGCGCTCGCGGCGGTCCAACGCATTTCCAGTAACGACGCGTCGCGCCTGGCCATCGGTCAGACGCAGTACTCGGCGCTCACGACGCCGCAGGGCACGTTCGTCGACGACCTGCTGGTCTACCGCATGGCCGACGACCACTTCCTGCTCGTCGTCAACGCCTCGAACATCGAGAAGGACTACGCCTGGGTCGTCTCGCAGCTGCGTGACTTCGCCGATGCGCCGGCTGTCAACACGAGCAGCCGGTATGCGTTGCTCGCGTTGCAGGGCCCCGCCGCGCTCGAGGTGCTGCAGGCGCTGACGGCCGTGCCGCTCGACGAGATCAAGTACTACTGGTTCGCGCCGGGCGAGATTGCCGGCGTGCTCGGGACGATCTCGCGCACCGGCTACACGGGCGAGGACGGGTTCGAGGTGTTCGTGCCGCCGGCGAAAGCCGCGCAGGTCTGGCAGGCTATCCTGCGCGCGGGCGAGGACGCCGGCGTCGTGCCGGCCGGCCTCGGCGCCCGCGACACCCTGCGTCTCGAAGCGTCCATGCGCCTTTTTGGCAACGACATGGACGAGACCACGACGGTGCTCGAGGCCGGACTCGGCTGGATCGTCGGTTGGAAGAAGGACACGTTCAACGGCGCCGACGCGCTCCGTGCGCAGAAGGCACGGGGCGTCGAGCGCACGCTCGTCGGCTTCGAGATGGTCGATCGGGCGATCGCACGCCACGGGTACCCGGTGGTCGTGGACGGCGCGCGCGTGGGTACCGTGACGAGCGGCACGCAGACCCCGTACCTGAAGAAGGCCATCGGCATGGCGTACGTGCCGACGACGGTTGCCGAGCCGGATCGCCAGATTCACGTCGAGGTGCGCGGCCGCCAGGCGGCTGCCCGCATCGTCCCCATGCCGTTCTACAAGCGGCCCAGGAGCTGATCGCCCATGTATCCCGCCGATCTGAAGTACACGAAGGACCACGAGTGGATTCGCGTCACCGGCGAGACCGCCGACGTGGGCATCACCGATTACGCGCAGCAGCAGCTGGGTGACGTCGTGTTCGTGGAGCTGCCGCAGGTGGGCCGCGTGCTCACGCAGGGCGAGGTCTTCGGCACCATCGAATCGGTGAAGGCCGTGTCCGAGCTGTTCTCGCCTGTCGCCGGCGAGGTCGTCGCGGTCAACGAGGCGCTGACCAGTGCGCCCGAGCAGGTCAACAGCGATCCGCATGGAGCGTGGATCGTCAGGGTGAAGCCGGCAAACGCCGCCGATCTCGACGTCCTCCTCGACGCCGCCGCCTACGAACAGCAGATCGGCTAGCGCCGAGACGACACGTCGGTGCGCCGGCGTGGAAGACGGGAAGAAGGGGCTGCCGCCGCGGCGGCCCCGCAGCACCAACGCAGGCCCCCTCGCCGTACCTCAGATGACCCGATCGGCTACCGACGCCTTTGCCCTCCGCCACATCGGCCCACGACCCGACGACCGCGACCGTATGCTGCACGCCCTCGGCGTGCCGTCGCTCGAGGCGCTGATCGACCAGGTCGTGCCGGCCCATATCCGCCGTCCCGAACCGCTGGTCGAGCCGGCGGCGGAACCGGAGGCCGCCTTCCTGAATCGCCTGCGCACGCTCGAACAGAAGAACGCGCGGTTCCGATCGTTCATCGGCGCGGGGTACTACGACACCGTGACGCCAGCGGTGATCCAGCGAATGGTGCTGGAGAATCCGGGTTGGTACACACCGTACACGCCCTACCAGGCCGAGATCGCGCAGGGACGCCTCGAGGCGCTGCTGACGTTCCAGACCGCCGTGCGCGACCTCACCGGCATGGACGTCGCCAACGCATCGCTCCTCGATGAGGCGACAGCCGCGGCCGAGGCGATGACACTCCTGCGGAGGGTGAGCCGGAAGCCCGCCACCGCGCAGCGCTTCCTCGTGGTCGGCGAGGTGTTCCCGCAGGTCGCGGAACTGCTCGTCTCCCGGGCCGAACCGCTGGGGATCCATGTCGAGCGCGTGTCTGCGGGCGCCCTCACGATCGCCGACGATGTGTTCGCCGTGCTGGTGCAGTACCCGGACGGCAACGGCCAGGTCGCCGACATCGCGCCGCTCATCGCGAGCGCACACGACGCGGGGGCCCTCGTCGCGGTTGGCTCGGACCTCCTGGCGTTGACCAAGCGCGTGCCACCGGGCGAGGTGGGCGCCGCCGTGGTGTACGGCTCTGCACAGCGCTTTGGCGTGCCCCTCGGCTACGGCGGCCCGCATGCGGCGTTCTTCGCGACGCGTGACGCGTATGTGCGCCAGGCGCCCGGGCGGATCATCGGCGTGTCGGTCGACAGCCAGGGCGAGCCGGCGTACCGCATGGCGCTGCAGACGCGCGAGCAGCACATCCGCCGCGAGAAGGCGACCTCGAACATCTGCACGGCGCAGGCGCTGCTGGCGAACATGGCGGCGTTCTATGCCGTGTTCCATGGGGCCGAGGGCCTTGCGGCGATCGCCGCGCGCATCCACGCGCACGCCACGACCCTTGCCGCCACGCTCGTCGCAATGGGGCTGACCCAGGAGAACGCCGCCTGGTTCGACACCCTCCGTGTCAGCGGCGTCGACGCGGCGACGCTCCGCAGCGCCGCCGAGGCCGCACGGATCAACTTCCGCTACTTCGCCGACGGCGCCATCGGGATCAGCCTCGACGAGACCACCACCGCCGCCGATGTATCGGCGATAGCCAACGTGTTCGGAAAGTTCGTCGGGCGCGGCACGTCGATCGCTGCCGACGCGGAATCGCCCGTGCCGGCGACGCTGCGACGGACGTCGACGTTCCTCACCCATCCGGTGTTCACCGAGCACCGTTCCGAGTTGCAGATCACGCG
>JAEYZV010000287.1 GCA_023427865.1 Acidobacteriota bacterium | reverse complement strand
GGCGCGCCTCGGGCCGCTACTGGCGCTGCTGACCCTGCTCACGGACGTCCTGACGGGACGGTGGCCGCTCGTGACGACCACAACCGCAGTCCCGATGACCGACTGGGTCTATCTACGCGGCTCGGTGTGCCGAGGCATCGCGGGCGTAACTTAGTGACTTCCACCACGGGCTGCTAGGACGGATGCCGCTACCGGTCGACCTCTCGTGGCCAATTCAGTTCGAAGGCAAGACGTTTGCAGTTGCCTAGCGGTTTCCCCGTCGCGCAAGCAGCGGCGGCGTAAGCGTTACTTGGGGCGCGCTGACCATTGTGACTCGCGTGTTCGGTAGTCACGCGTACTGGTAGAACCCCTGGCCGGTCTTGCGGCCAAGGTGCCCCGCTGCCACCATGCGACGGAGCAGGGGACAGGCGCGGTACTTCGGGTCGCCCAGCCCCTGGTGCAGCACGTCGAGGATGGCGAGGCACACGTCGAGGCCGATGAAGTCGGCCAGCGTGAGCGGGCCCATCGGATGGTTCATCCCGAGTTTCATCACCGAGTCGATCGCCTCCGCGGTGCCGACGCCCTCCATCAGTGTGAACACGGCTTCGTTGATCATCGGCATCAGGATGCGGTTGGCGATGAACCCGGGGTAGTCGCTCGCCGCGATGCCCGTCTTGCCCAGGCGCCGGCACAGGTCCTCGGCCAGCGCCATCGACTCGTCCGATGTCGACTGACCGCGAATGAGCTCCACCAGCTGCATCAGCGGCACGGGGTTCATGAAATGCATCCCGAGCACCTGCGAGGGCCGGCGCGTGGCTGCGGCGATGTCCGTGATCGAGATCGAGGAGGTGTTGGTCGCCAGGACGACCTCCGGACCGACCAGCGCATCGAGCTTGGCAAACAGCTCGCGCTTGGCGTCGCGGTGTTCGACGATCGCTTCCACCACGTACTGGGCATCGGCCAGGTAGTCGATCGACCCGTGGAAGTGCAGCCGGCCGAGCGTCGTGTCGCGGTCGTCGGCGCTGATGATCCCTTTCTCGACGAACTTGCCGAGACTCCTGCCGATTGTCGTCTTCGCACGCTCGAGTGCCGGCATCGAGACGTCGACGAGGCGCACGTCGAACCCGTGTTGCGCGAACGTCTGCGCAATCCCGTTGCCCATCGTGCCTGAGCCAACCACGCCAATTGTCTGGATCATCGCTGTTGTCATCGGCCGGCCCGGCTGGCAGCCGGCCCTACCGAAATCAGAGGCTGGCGCTCAATCGCGCTCGATCGCCAGCGCGACGCCGTTGCCGCCGCCGAGACACAGGGCGGCCACGCCGCGCCGCAGGTCACGGCGCTCGAGCGCGTGAAGCAGCGTGGTGAGAATCCGCGCGCCGCTCGCGCCGATCGGATGCCCGAGGGCCACCGCGCCGCCATGGACGTTGACCTTCTCCTCCGGGATGCCGAGTTCCCCGGTCACCGCCACGGCCTGCACGGAGAACGCCTCGTTGATCTCGAACAGGTCCACGTCCTGCAACGCCCAGCCCGCCCGGTCCATGAGCGTCCGAATCGCCGGGACCGGCGTCATCATCACCCACTTGGGCTCGAGCCCGCTCGTGGCCTGCGCCACGATGCGCGCCCGCACCGTGAGCCCGCGCGTCGCCGCGACGTCGGCAGCAGCGATCACGAGTGCCGCAGCGCCGTCGTTGACCCCGGGCGCATTGCCCGCCGTGACGGTGCCCTGCGGATCGAACGCGGGCTTCAACTTCGCAAGCGTTTCGGCGGACGAGTCCTCCCGCACCGTCTCGTCCCGATCGAACACGACCGGGTCGCCCTTCTTCTGGGGAATCGACACCGGCACGATCTCGGCGTCGAAGGCGCCGTCGCGCGTCGCCTGTGCCGCCTTCTTGTGACTCCGCACCGCGTACGCGTCCTGGTCGGCCCTCGACACGCCGTACCGGCTCGCGACGGCTTCGCCGGTCATCCCCATGTGCCAGTTGTCGCAGGCGCACCAGAGCCCGTCGTGGATCATGCTGTCGACCACCTGCGCATGCCCCATGCGGAAGCCCTCGCGAGCGCGGGGCAGCAGATACGGTGCCTGGCTCATCGACTCCATCCCGCCGGCGACCACGATGTCGCGGTCGCCGGTGGCGATGCCTTGCGAGGCCAGCATGACCGCGCGGAGGCCGGAGCCGCACACCATGTTGACGTTCAGGGCCGGCACCTCCGGAGGCAGACCGGCCTTCAGGGCGGCCTGGCGGGCCGGATGTTGCCCCTGCCCGGCCGAGATGACGTTGCCGAGGATGCACTCCTGGATGTCGGCAGGGGACAGGCCGGCGCGGGCGACGGCTTCGCGCACCACGATGGCGCCGAGCTCCGGCGCAGCGAGGTCCTTGAGAGCGCCCAGGAACTTGCCCGTGGGCGTGCGAACGGCCGACACGATGACGGAGGCGCGTGGGGACATGGCCAACAGCCTACAGCCTACCGCCTGCAGCCTACCTGCTATCCTCCTCGCGTGGTTCCGACGGAGCGATTTGCGGGAGCGGTGACGACGTTGATCGCGTCCCAGCCCCACAGCGTGGGAAAGGTGCAGGCCGCCTGGCACCTGGCCGTCGGGGGAGCCATGGCACGGCTCAGTGCGCCCGATCGCGATGCGGGCGGCATCGTCTACGTCAGGGCTCGCGACGCCCGGGTGGCCGAACAGCTCGACCTGCACCGCCGGGTCATCGAAGCGCGCTTGCGGGAAGTGCTCGGCCCCAGGGGGCGGACGTTCATCGTCAGCGTCGGGAAATGAACCGCCGGCGATGAAACTCATTCTTGCGTCGGCGTCACCGCGCCGCGCCGCCCTCCTCGCAGCGGCCGGGTACGACTTCCAGGTCCGGACCGTCGAGGTGGACGAAACGCCTGCGGACGGGGAGACGGCCGAGGCACTCGTGCGGCGCCTGGCCCGACTGAAGGCCCGTGCCGTGGTGCGTGCCGCCGACGAGGTGGTGCTTGCGTCCGACACGACGGTCGCCTGCGACGGCCACATCCTCAACAAGCCCGACGATGACGCGGACGCCGCGCGGATGCTGCGCCTGCTCTCGGGGCGCGCGCACGACGTGCTCACGGGCGTCACGCTCCTTACGGGGAATCGGGAAGACACCTTCGTCGAGCGTACCGTCGTCTGGTTCGCAAAGCTGTCGGAGGAGGCGATCGCCTGGTACGTCGCCTCGGGCGAGCCCATGGGCAAGGCTGGGGCGTACGGGATTCAGGGGAGAGCGTCACGCTTCGTCACCCGGGTCGAGGGGTCGTACCCGAACGTGGTCGGGCTGCCTGTGGCGCAGGTGGCGTCGCGGCTGGCTTTATTCGCGCGTTCGGCGTCATAATCCGCCAGAGGAGTGACGCGGCCCACCTCGCCTCCTTCCAGACACCATGAGCGGATCCAAGTCGGTAAAGATCGCGATCTCGACCCTCGTGCTCGGGCTGGCCTTCAGTGCCCTGCTCTACTCGAGCCTCAGCGAGGACACGCAGTACTACAAGCACGTGGACGAGGTGATGACCCAGCCGGCGCAGTGGTACGGCAAACGCCTGCAACTGCACGGACACGCCTCGGACATCCGTCGCAAGAAGGACTCGCTCGACTACCGCTTCGACGTCTCCCACAACGGTCAACTGGTGAAAGCGAGTTACACGGGCATCGTCCCCGACACGTTCAAGGACGGCTCGGAAGTGGTAATCAAGGGCACGCTCGGGCCCGACGGATTCGTCGTGGAGCCCGATGGCGTCATGGCCAAGTGCCCCTCCAAGTACGAACCGGGCTCGGCTGGGAACCCGACGGGCGCGAAGCACCCGGGCGGCGTGCCGGTGCCGTCCTCGACGGCGTACTAGCCTGCGACCATGCCAGCACTGGGCACGTTCCTGCTCCTGACCGCCTTCGTGGTGGCCGCGTATGCCGCCATGGCCTCCATCGCGGGCGCGCGACGGCATTCGACGCGGCTCACCGAGAGCGGCATCGGCGCGTTCTACCTCGTGACCGCGCTGATGTGCGTGGCGTCGGCCGTGATCGTTTACGCCTTCGTCACCGACAGCTACGCCATCAAGTACGTCGACCGGTACTCGGACGCCGCGCAGCCGCTGCTGTTCAAGATCACGGCGTACTGGGGCGGGCTCGACGGCTCGATCATGTTCTGGGTGCTGCTGTTGTCGGTGTTCGGCGCCATCGCCGTGCGCAACTCGCGCGTCTCGCACCGCGAACTGATCCCCTACGTCGTCGCCGTCATCGCCATGGTGGAGATGTTCTTCCTCTTCCTGATGGTGGTGCACAACAACCCGTTCGAGACCTACCTCGCCGACATCCCGCCCGACGGGCAGGGGCTCAATCCGCTGCTGCAGAACGCGTACATGGTCATCCACGCACCCTCGCTGTACATCGGCTTCGTGGGGATGACGATTCCGTTCGCGTTCGGCATGGCAGCGCTTGCGACGGGCCACGTCGACGACTCGTGGCTGCGGGCGGTCGGCCGCTGGACCATGGTGAGCTGGCTGTGCCTGTCGCTTGGCCTGACGCTCGGCATGATCTGGGC
>JAEYZV010000178.1 GCA_023427865.1 Acidobacteriota bacterium | reverse complement strand
GCTTAGCGCCGCGCGGGCGTTCTGCGTACCTGATGCCGGGATTCGGGGCTCGGGATTGGGACCAAGGAGGAAGGACGGAGGAACAAAGACGAAGGACGAGCACAGGGGGAGGGCGCGTTTCGGGGGAACGCGCCCTGCCAGGGGCCTACCTCCGGGACTGCAGGTCGGCGAGCTTGCCGTTCTTGACGAGCGTGGTCGTGCCCACCGTGACCGTGGTGTCGGGGAAGAACAGCCAGCGCACGCCGCCGCCTCGCACCGCGCCGCCGACCTCGAAGTTGTCGCCGAGGCTGAGGCGGACGACCGCGTCGCCGTAGCCGTAGTAGGGCAGAGCGGTGTGGCCGGCCGGCACCACGAGTCTGGGGTTGAAGCCGAGGCCGAACTCGCGGAAGTGCTTCGCGCCTGGCGCCGACGCCAGGAACGTGTCCAGCGCGTCCTGCCCCTTCTGCGCCGTCGCCTTCACCACGACGCCGTCCTTGATCTCGAGCCGCGCCTGCTCGACGACCGCCGTGCCGAAGCGCGCCTTCGGAATCACCAGCGTGCCCTGCACCGAGGACTCGATGGGCGCCACCCGCAGCACGCCGGCTGGGAGTTCGATCTCGCGATCGACACGGACGCGCGCGTCCTTCATGCGCTCGGCCGACGCGTCGCCGTCCTGGAGGTTGAACGGACGCTCGGTGCCGATGCGGAACCGGATGTCGGTGCCGCCCGGCGTCGTCACGCGCGTCTCGCCCGAGCGGAGCAGATCGGCGGCCCGCCGCTGCCGCGCGGCGAGGGCGGCGTAGTCGATGTCGAGCGCGTCGAGGTAGACCGGGTCGTAGGCCGACGCCACGTGCGGCACCGGGAGACCGTCCACGTCACGCGTGCCGCCGTTCCAGTGGAAGTGGATCTGCCGTCCGCGGCCCTCGTCGAGCCACCTGGCGAGCAGCGCGCGCTCGGCCGGCACGGTGCTGGCGTCGTCGCCGGCAGGCAGCCAGACGAAGATGTCGGTCTTCGCGAGCCGGTCGGCGAGGTCGGCCTGCGGCGCGTAGGTCAGCGATTCCACCTTCGCGCCCCTGGCCTCGAGCTGTCGGCGCACGACGGGTTCGAGCGCGGCGTAGTTCTTCGGGTCGTAGCGGAGGATCACCGTCTCGCCCTGCTGCACCTGCAGCGACGACACGATGCGCGCGGCGACCTTCTCCCAGGGCAGCTCCTGCGCGAGAGACGGCGACGATGCACCCGTGACGAGCACGGACGCGAGGACGGCGGTGAGGATGCGATTGTTCATGTGTCTGTCTCCGATCAGAAGTTCACCTTCACGCCGAGCCGCAGCAGTCGCGCGTCGAGGTTGCGCGAGATGCGGCCGAGCGCGGGGCCGACCTGTTCGACCTCGGTGAGCGAGGCGTTCTCGTTGAGCACGTTGTAGATCTCGACGAGCGGCTCGATGGTCAGGCCGCGGACGAGGAACCTGCGGCCCAAGCGCAGGTCGAGCAGGGACTGGTCGTCCTTGCGCACCTCGCCTGCCGGGAGCAGCAGCACGTTCTGGCTGGCCTGCCGCAGTTCGGGGACGACCGTGCGGGTGACCGTGTAGATGCGGTTGAGCGGCTGGCCGCTGTAGTGCGCAAAGTGCGCCGATGCCTGGAGGTTCCACGGCAGCGAGTAGATGCCCGAGAGGTTGACCATCACGCGCGAGTCGAGCGGGTCGTACCCTGACGCGTTGATCTGGTCGTTCGGGTTGCGGCTCGCCGACGTGTGGACCTTGTTGCGCCCGAGGGTGACGCCGCCAAACAGCGCCAGCCCGTTGCCGAAGCGGCGGTTCACCGTGACCTCGACGCCGTCGTAGGTCTGCTCGAGCAGGTCCGAGTTGAGGAGCACGTTGTCGACGCGGCCGATGCTGGCCGCCGACTGGTTGTAGATGGTGAACGGGGAGCCGTCGAGCGGGTTCGTGATGGCGAGCGGCGTGTAGTCGTCGGCCGACACGGCCACGTTCACGACCTCGGTCAGGTTGCTGTAGTCGCGGCGGAACCAGCTCACCGCCACGGCCAGGTCGTTGGCGAACTGGTGCTCGAGGCTTGCCGCGAACTCCCACTGCGTCGGGCGCTTCAGGTTGGGATCGATGCGCACCGTGGCGCCGCGGTCGAGGCCGCCCTGGCTCGGCCCGATCTCGTCGAGTTGCGGCACGAGGTCGCCGTTGCGATCGGTCCACGTGCGGTTCTCGGTGTTCTGCCGCAGCGGGTTGAACTGCGGGATGAGCGCCGAGCCCTGGCGCTGCGCGTACTGGCTGGCGCTCGCCTTGAGCACGGTGCGGCCGTGACCCGTGAGGTCGTAGGTGGCCGACAGGCGCGGCACGACCGAGTTCCACACGACCAGGTTGGACTGCGCCGGGTACTCGCGCGCGCCGACGAACTGCCCCGCCCTGGCCGACTGCTGGTTGATGCTGCCCGTGTGGCGTTCGAAGCGCACGCCCGGGTTGATCGTGAGCCGCGGCGCGATCGCCCACGAGTCCTGGAGGAAGACGCCGAACTCGCGCTGGTCCATGTCGGTCGCGACCGGCGTGTTGTACACGGTCACCGAATCGGGCACGCCGTTGCGGTAGCGTGCAATGAAGTCGCCGTGACCCTGCGAGTCGTAGATCTGTCCGTAAGGCGCCTGCTGGAACTCGACGCCCGCCTTGATCTGGTGCTCGCCCCGCCAGCGCGGCAGCCAGGAGAGGACGGCACTGTAGGTGCGGCGCTCCTGGTTGGCGTTGAGCATCGCCGGCGGCGGCGCGCCCGTCAGCGTCGAGAGCGCGATGTCGCCGCGCGGGAACGCGCCGGCTGGCAGGTCCGGCTGGTACTCGAGCGACCACGGGATGTGGTAGCGCGAGACCCCCGCGTCGAGCAGCACGTTCGATCCGAACGTCGACGTCCACTTCGCATTGACCACCGGTCCCCACAGCGGCGAGTAGTAGCTCGCCTCCGGCGTCAGGAATTGATACCCGGTGGCCTGGCGACGATGCTCCCGGAGCTTGTAGTTGTAGTCGTAGAAGACCGACAGGCGGTTGCTGCGGTTGGCCTGCCACGTGGCCTTGGCGCTCAGGTTCCAGATGTAGTTCTCGTCGAGGGCCTGTGATCCGTCCGGGTTGAACGTCTGCGCCTCGAAGCGATCGACCTGGAAGCGGCGCCCGCTTGCGAAGAACCACAGACGGTCGCGCAGGATCGGCCCGCCGATGCCGCCATTCACGTCGTTGAACACGTCCATGGCGCTCGGCGCCGTGAGCCCGCGCTCGCGCTGATCGGCACTGACGTTGTTGCCCTGGAGCGATCCGTTCGTGTACGTGGCGAACAGGCTGCCGCGGAACTGGTTGCCGCCGTCCTTGGTGATCATGTTGACGCTCACGCCTCCGGCGCCGATCTCGGCCGGCAGCGCGCGCGTCTGCACCACGATCTCCTCGTACGCGCCCTGGTTCGGATACTGGCCCGACACACCACCCGAGCCGGTGTTCGACGTCATGTCGAGCCCGTCGGTCTTCCACACGAGATCGCGCGTCTGCGACCCATGGACCGACACATTGGCCGTCTGGCCCGTTTCCGAGCCGCCGACGTCCGGCCGCGCCGTCACCGCCCCGGGCACGAGGAGCACCGCGACGTTGGGCACGCGGCCCACCGGGATGCCCTCGATGAGGTCCTGGTTGAGCGGACGCTCGGACGTGCCCGATCGCGTGTCGATGACCGGCGCGCCGCCATGAACGGTGATCGCGTCCTCGAGCGCGCCGACCGCGAGCGTGCCGTCGACGGTGGAGGTGACGGCCGTCGTCAGCGACACGCGTTCACGCCGCAGCGTCTGGAATCCCGCGAGCGAGAACGTGACGGTGTACTCGCCCGGACGCAGGTCGATCACGCGATAGCGGCCGTCCTCGGTGGTGAAAGTGGTGCGCGTGCGCTCGATGAGTGCCGGGCTCGTGACCTCGACGGTGACCCCGGGCAGCGCACCGCCCGAGGAATCGACGACCGTGCCGACGAGGCTGGCCGTCGACTGCGCCGACGCCGCGACGGACGTGGCGGCGAGCGTGGCGACGAGCAGCAGTGTGGTGCGCCACCGCGAATGGGACGCGCGTGGGGGCGGCGGAGTCGCCGCCGTTCGATCTCGAACAGCCATGGGAAAGCACCTTTCGGGCAGACGACGCCTCACGCGGCGCACGAGGCGACGACCGCGGGCACGTGTGGATACACACACGTCGCCCGACTTCGTTGACGTCAGGAAATGAAGGGTGACCTCACGCCAGCGCTGCGCGCGTCTGGCACGCGTAGCGGCACGGCAGGCGCGAGGCTAGCGACAGGTACAGCAGGGACAGGCGCACATCGTCATGCGGCGCATCACGGGCGTGATGCTGGGGGACGCGAAGTTCCCGGTGCCGGCGGAGCGATGTGAAATGCGCATGGAGTTGGCGTCAGCGGCTGACCATTCAGCGTGCTCGACCCTCACAGGATAAGCGAATGCTTGCGCGACGCAAGACGTCAACGTGACATAGCACGCCGCGGCCTTCGTCGTTCGTCCGTCGGCCTTCGGGAAGGCAGGGAGGCGTCAGCCCCTTCGTGGCAGTTCCGGGTGCCAGGTCCAGCTCAGCCCAGGGTGAGCAGATAGCCGGCCAGCCCCGCCCCGGCGACGAGCAGCGTCA
>JAEYZV010000157.1 GCA_023427865.1 Acidobacteriota bacterium | reverse complement strand
GTCTGGCCGGGAGCGGTGGGCTTGCCGACTCCGACGGCCGATCCCGGCAGCACGATGTCGGCCACGACCGGGTAATGGTCGGCAGCGTACCTGGTGCCGCTCGTGATGTCCGGGTCCTGGGCCTGGGGTGTAATAGGCACGAACGTGGCCGTCGCCGTGACGTCCGACGAGACGAACACGTAGTCGATGCGGCTCGTGGGGTCGCGATCGACGTCGGCGGGCGACGTGAAGCCGTTCGGGTTGATGGCATCGGGCACGCCGGCCACCGCCCAGGTATCGACGAGGCGCGCGTGGATCGGCACCATCTCGGGCACGACCGGGTCGAGGCTGCGGGCGTTGAAGTCGCCCATGAGCACGATCGGCGCGTCGGGGGCCGCGTCGAGCACGGTCGCGATGTCTGCGGTCTGCAGCAGCCGCGCCGCCTGCGTGGTGTGCAGGTGCGTGTTGTAGAACCACAGCGGCACGCCGCGCACGTTGATCACCGCCAGCGTCAAGCCGCGCTGTTCCTCGGTGGCGACACGCGGGAGCAGCCGGTTCGTGCACTCGAGGATGGGGTAGCGGCTGAGGATCAGCGTGCCGTACTGGTGCGGCACCGGCGAGTGGTTATCGGGCTGGTGATCGAGATTGGGGGCATAGCAGCGATGCGGATAGCCGAGCGCGTCGCCGAGCACCGCGGGCTCGTCCAGGTAGTCACTGCGCGCCCAGAAGCGGTCGATCTCTTGCAGGCCGATGACGTCGGGATCGTACGTACGGATGACGTCGATGGACGCGTTGATGTCGAGGTTGCAGTCGGTGTTCGGCGGATTGCCCGGCTCCGGGCGGGGCGTCACGCAGGTGGCATTGGTCTGCGCGTGCTTGATGTTGTACGACATCACCCGCAACGGCCTGTCGGGAGCGTTCGGCTGCGAGGCCGCCATGGGCGCAGTGGCGGCGCCGAAGAAGGCGACAACGGCGCTGGTAAGGAACAACTGTCGTGATTGACGCATCGGACCTCCGGTTGCGTGCACTATAGCCGCGCTGATGCGTACGTCAATCTCTACAGGAGGACTGCAAGGAAAATCGGCTACGTCGCTCCCCTCTAGCGCCGGCGCGGCGCGTCGTCGGCCGGCAGGTCGCCGATCGCGTACTGGATGCCGTGCAGCAGGTGGTCGAGCAGCACCGGGTTGGCGTACACCTTCTCGTTGTGCCCGTGCGACATGTAGAACACGCGCCCCTTCTGCTCGGCGCGGATCCAGCTGAGCGGATGGTCGTGGTCCGGCCGCGGGAACTGCTCCTTCGCCCGGTCGGCCTCCGACATCTTCGCGTAGTCGACGCTCGTCAGCACGCGCAGGTTCGCCCGCGAGTACACCTCACGGCCGAACGTGTACGTCTCGTCCACCACGACGAACGGCTCCTTGCCCCTGAAGGGCGCATTCACCGGATGACCGGGCTCCTCTATCGCGTAAGTGATCGGCTGCCCGTCGTTCCAGTGGAACTTGAAGAACCCGCCGAGCAGCGTGTTGAACTCCGGCCACGTGCCGACCTGATCATCCGGTCCCGGCTCGGTGGCCGGCGGCTGGCCGTTGCCGGCCTGCGCGGGTCGGGGCCGGGGCGGCGGCATGATCGCGGCATAGTTCTGCACGAACTCCGCCTTCGACACGCGGCCCGTCTTCCCCGCATCCACCTTGCCGAACCAGGCGCCCGCGACTGCAGCGGTCTCCTCGCGACTCAGCACCTTGTCGCCGTCGGCGTCGCCCTGCGCGAGCAGGCGGCCGCTGATGGGGAACGCCGCCATCAGCCCGGGGCCAAGGCTGGCCAGGCGCGCGGCCATCGGATCGCCGCCCTGCGGGCCCGCGGTCTTCAGGCTCGCCGCACTGGCGTGATACGAGTCGGTGGCGGCGTGGATCGCGGCGAGCCCCTTGCCGCCGCGCACGAAATCCAGCAACGCCTTGCGCCTGGCGGCGGTCGCAGCCGCGTCGTTCGGATCGTCGAGGAAGTGCCCGGTGGTACTCGCGAGGAAGATCGCGTCGTACTGCTTCAGGTTCTCGTCGGAGACGGCGGCCGCATCGTAGGTGGTGGTCGTCGTCCAGGCGCCGGTCTTCCTGCCGAGTTCTTCCACGGTGCGCGCGGCGAGCGGAATCGACGAGTGGACGAAGCCCGCCGCCCGCGCGAGCACGAGCACCTTGCGCGGCTGCTTCGGGCGCGCCGGACTGCTGGCTGGCAGCGCCCGCATCATCGCCGCGACGTCGTCGGGACACGGGGTCCGCGGATTGGCGCTGCGTCCGCCACATTGCGGCCCCGTTGCCGGCAGCACCTGCGACAGCCCCGCCATCAGCGAATCGCTCGTGAGGCCCTCCGCGTCCGGCACCTTCCACTTCGTGAACCAGTCGTCGAAGGCGGCCCGCATCTCGTCGCGCGTCAGCGACCCGTCGGCATCGCCGTCGAGCGCGGTGAAGAGGCCGACCGCCACCTGCTCGCGATCGCCGCCCTGTGCCTGCATGCCGTGCCCGGCCACGAGCAGCCCCATGGCCGTGCAGGCCAGGGACGCGACAGCGGCCGTCGAAGGAAGGAGTCGCATGGCTCATCCTATGCCGGGGTTGACGCCGACCCCAAGCGACGCCCGATCCCTCAGGGTGGCAGGAACCGGCAGCCGGCGCCTCACTGCCCGTTGGCGCCTGGCCCGGGTTGCGCGCACGTCAGCTCGTACAGCACGTCCTCGCCCGCCCGGGCCACGCGCCGCAGGCGTTCCACGTCGGCGCCTGCGGCAATCGCCGCACGGAGGTCCGCCACCGGACGACGCGCGTGCACGACCACGTAGCGGACGTCGAGTTCGCACATCGCGGCCAGCGCGTCCTCGCCGGGGAAAGACGCCAGTCGCGCCGCCAGCTGCGCGTAGCCGGGCGGCTCGAAGCGGGAGTAGCCGTTGACGATGGGATGCCAGTGGCGGGTGGCGTACCACTCGTAGTCGGCGTCGTACCACGACAGCGGATGGTTGCGCGCGATCGGCAGCGACACGACCGCACCGTGCGGCAGGCGCGCCAGGTGGTCGTAGAGCGGCGAGATGGACTCGGGTTGCGGCGGCGGCAGTTCGTAGTGGCCCGGCCACAGGTCGACGAGCGCTGCCATCACGAGCGCCACGGCCGCGAGGCGGCCGAGTCGACCGCGCGCGGTGTCCAGTGCCGCGCCAGCCAGCACCGCCAGCACGATCGACACGAGCAGGCCGAAGCGGGCCGGTGCCCGGAACAGCGCCAGCCCCTCGGTCCCGGCCAGCAGGTCGAAGGGCAGCATCGATGCGCCTGAAGTTCCAGGCGTCGATGGACCGAGGCTGAGAAGGAAGCTGGCGACGCCGGTGAGCGCGAGCTGCAGCCACAGGTCGGGACGCGCCGTACCGCTGCGCAGCAGGCGGATGATGCCCGCGAGCGCCAGTCCCGCGACGACCAGGCCGACGTACAGCGTCTGCTCGCCGAAACTCCAGCGTGGCAGGTCGCTGCCGGCCGTCTTCAGGGCGTGCCCGGCAATCGTGGCGGCCGCCGGCACGACGTAGGCCCGCGCGTCGGCGGCGTTGGCACGCATCTCCTCCACCGAGCCGCCGCTGCTGCCCACGTACGCGCTCGCAAACCACGCGAGCACCGCGGCCACGGCCACGGCGGCGGCCACCGCATGCCGCCCCGCCCGGCTGCGCCGGTGCGGCCAGACGCAGCGTGGCCACCAGGTGAGATGGACGAACACCATGAGCACGGCGAGATACCAGGACGCCAGGCTCGAGGTCAGCGCCGCCAGGGCCCACCAGACCAGACGCCGGGGCGAGGGCGACGCTCGCCACCGATCGAGGTGATAGAGCGCGAGCGGCAGGCCGAACAGCCAGAGCAGCTGCAGGTGCCCCGTATGGTGGATGCGCACGAAGCTGCAGGCCGACAGCACGCCGGCGATGGTGCCGCCGAACGGGCCGAGCCCTGCCCGGCGCGACAGCAGGTACACGGCGAGCCCGAGCAGCGGGAACGACAACAGCCAGGCGACGTTGTAGACCAGGGCCGGCGACGCGCCGACGAGGTGCAACGGCAGCAGCGGCAGCGCGATGCCGAACAGGTGCTCGGAGTAGGCGAGTGTGCCGGCGTGCGGGTGGAAGATGTTGCCGTCGAAGTACGAGTGCGCCTGGCCCGTGAGGAAACGGTGGTTCCACGCCAGCGCCCACACGTTGAGGCGCACATCGCCCCAGTACAGCGCGCTGTCCATGGCGCGCAGGTTGAACACCGGCTGCACGTACGAGGCGGTCGCCGCCGTCACGAGGAGCCCGACGGCTGTCGCTTCGCGCCTCGTCGCGCCGTCGTACGCCGGCTCCGTGGGCGAATCGCCCGCCTCGCCCGTCATGCGCTACGTTGCGAGGCTCTTCTCGTACGCCTGCATGATCGTCGCGTACTTGGTGATCATGTTCGGCACCTCCCACGCCGGCAGCGTGCCCTCACGGGCGTAGCGCAGGAAGTTCTCCGTGACCTGGGCGAAGTGCGCCTCGTGACCGACGGCATAGCGCTCGGGCACGACGATGACCGAGCGGGCGCCGTCGGCTCGGGCCTCGATGCCGGGAAAGCGATCCTGCAGGCCGGCCACCGCCTCCTGCAGCGCCGACGCGTGCTGGGCCGCGGGCACCGACGCGTGCCGCTCGACGTACAGCACCGGCGCGAACTTCTCGTCGGCCCCCTGGCGGATGACGAGACTGGCGCGCGTGCCGTGCATCGCCGAGTAATGCGTATCGCCCGTGCCGGCCGGTGCCTCGTAGTTCCAGGTCACCGATACGCGGGCGTGCACGTCGCGCAGGCGGTAGGTGAAGGCGCCGTTGCTGTACACGTGAAGGACGCCGTCACGCACCGACGGCTGCAGGTAGTCGGGGAACGTCTCGAGGCCGGTCACCTTCCCGAACTGCTCCGGCGTGATGGCCGTCGTCCAGCGCCGGGCCTGCAGCACCGACGCGTCGGTGGGCTCGAGCGCCTGCTCCGGATACGCCGCCCACTGCACCATGTCGACCAGGTGCGTCGTCACGTCGATGATGCCCTCTCCCTGCTGTTGGACGTCGAAGAACCACGCCGGCCTGATGAGGGGTGCGCCCGCCACGAGCTTGGAGAAGTGGTGGACGCTCTCCTTCGTGATGGCCGGTTCTTCGGCCGTCCCCTTGCCGAGTTCGCCGAACAACCCGGGAACGCGCGAGAGTTCACGCTGCAGCAGGTTCGTGATCTCGAACCGCTCCGTCATGATGTCGTACAGCAGCGTGCCGTTGCGGCGTGCGGTGTCGAAGGCGTCCCGCAGGCGCGGCACGTCAGCGGGGACGCGCGCCATCGGCTTGTCCGCGAGGACATGCAGGCCCGCCTCGACGGCGCGGACGATGTACTCGGTCTTGCGGGCGTTGTTGCCGGCGATCACCACGATGTTGCCCGGACGTTCGGACAGCATCCGCTCGAGGAAATCGGGGCTCACGTGCTGCTGCGTTTCCCAGTGCGTCGGGTCGGTGGCGCGCGTGTTGTAGCCCTGGATGCGCGCTAGGTGCTGCTGCAGTTCGGGTCCCTCCGGCGCGTACACGTGCACCACGGGACTCACGTCCGGGTACATCGACTTCTGTACGAGCGCCGCGTGGAAGTGCCCCGGGTCGAGGGTCATCAGCGTGAAGCGGGACGCGCCGGCCGGCTGTGAACTGCCGGCCGCGGCGGCAGCCTCGCCGGGCGTCTGGCGGCTGCAGCCACTCATGAACGCCGGCATCGAGAGCGCACCTGCCGCCAGCGCGCCGTGATGCACGAATGCCCGGCGTGAGACCCGTGCCCGGGCGTTCGGCCCCGGCGTCGTCGATGGCTTCTGTCTCTGCTTGTCTGACATGACGGTCCACGATGGTGACACACCGCGGCGCCGTCGTGACGCCGCGCAGCAATCGTCCATGTTCCTGGCCTAGCGGCCGACGAGTTGCTTGAACGCGTCGGTGGCGCGCAGCGACTCGAGGTCCGGCGCGACCCTTGCGTGCGCAGCCAGGCCGGGATTGAGAGCGAGCGCGCGGCGCAGGCTCGCCAGCGCCTCGGAGTCTCGCCCCGCGCGAGCCAGCACACAGGCCAGCGTGAAATGGGCGTCGCCGGACCGATCGATGGCAGCCGCCTGCTCGACGTGCGCTATCGCGGCGGCGAAGTCCTTCGACTCCAGCAGCCGGTAGCCCTCCATCGACAGCGCGCGCACGCGCCACACGTCGTACAACCGTCGCAACTCTCGTATCGGCTCGGCGTGGTCGTCCACGCGAAGGTCGCAGTAACGATCGGTGCCGGCGTAGCCCGCGCCCTTCTTGACGATCACGAGCGCCGCCGACTGCATCCCGCGCCTGTCGCCGCCGGCCTTCTGCCCTTCCTCCAGGGCACGGAGCATCCGCTCGGCGAGCGGCCCCTGTGTCGAGGGCGGCCGCGGGGAACAATGGAGCCCATGCTTCGTCAAATATCTTGTCACGCAAGGCATCTGACAGGACAATGGCGCCATGACCGCTCCCGACAAGCCCGATGCGCGCAAGAACAGCGTCTCGCGCGAACTGCGACGCGGGTCGCTCGAGCTCATCGTGCTCCACCTGCTGGCGCCGGGCGAGGCGTACGGGTACGAGATCGTCACGAAACTGACGCGCGAGAGCGCAGGCGCGCTCGAGGTCACCGACGGGACGCTCTATCCGGTGCTCTACCGGCTCGAGCGTGCCGGGCTCGTCTCGGTGCGCTGGGACACGCCCGACCGGGGCGTGCCGCGCAAGTACTACCAGCTGACCGACGCCGGGCGGGTGGAACTCGCCTCGATGCGTGCCGACTGGTTCGCGTTTGCCGACGCGATGGCCCGATTGCTCGGGCAGGGCAGGAACCGATGACCATGACCACCGACAGCTACCTGGCGCAGGTGCTCGACCACCTGCCCCCGACGATGCCGCAGCGCAAGCAGATCGCCCTGGAGTTGCGGGGCCACATCGAGGAGCGGCTGGCGAGCGGCCGGGCGCTGGACGACGTCCTGGAGCAACTCGGCCATCCTGCGGCGCTCGCCGAGTCCTACCTCACCGGGCTGCCGCTCAGGCCCGCCGGTTTCGGTGCCCGCATCGTCGCCAAGGTCATCGACGCGGGCGCGTTCTTCGCCCTCGGCGCCGCGATCGGTGTGCTGGCGTGGGCCATGCCGGTGAGCAGACTGACACCGGTGCTCGTGGTGCTCGCGATCGCGGGTGCGGCATTCGGCTACGTCACCTACACGATCCTGGCCGAGTGGCGGACCGGCCAGACGTTCGGCAAGCGGCGTTTCGACCTGTGGGTGGTTCAGGAGACCGGCACGCGCATCACGTTCGGGCAGGCGGTGGTGCGCCAGTTGCCGACGCTGCTGCAGGTGTTCTGGATCGACGCGATGTTCGTGCCCTTCACCGAACGGCGTCAGCGCGCGTTCGAGCTGCTGTCGAAAACCCGCGTCGTCCAGGACGAGCGGCACGCGGGCTGACGGGTGGGTTCCGGGTGCCGGGTACCGGGTGCCGGGTCCGGGTCCGGGTCCGGCATTCCCAACCCTCCGAAACCCGAGTCCCGAATCCCCAGTCCCGAATCCCGAATCCCGAATCCCGAC
>JAEYZV010000151.1 GCA_023427865.1 Acidobacteriota bacterium | reverse complement strand
TTGTTGGGCAGCGTCAGCCGCGTGTTCGCATCGGCCTGCACCCAGCGAGCGGCGACGTACGACAGCTTCTCCACCCGGCAGGCGACACCGTACTCCTCGCGCATCCTGGCCTCGATGATGTCGAACTGCAGCGCCCCGACCACGCCGAGGATCGGATAGCGGGCGCCGTGCACCGGGAAGACGACCTGCATCAGGCCTTCCTCCTCCAACTGGCGAACCCCATCGTCGAACTGCTTGAAGCGGACGTCCTGGAGTCGCAGTGCGCCGAAGTGCTCGGCCGGGAAGTGCGGGATGGGCGGGTACACCACGCGCTTTCCGGCATACAGGGTGTCGCCGATGCCGAATCGTCCGGGGTTGACCAGTCCGACCACGTCGCCCGGATAGGCCTCGTCGATGGTCTCGCGCTCACGTCCGAAGAAGCGACTCGGGCGCGACAGTCGCACCGGCTGCTGCAGCCGCGTGTTGACCACCTGCATGTCGCGCGTCAGGACGCCCGAACACACGCGCACGAACGCGACGCGGTCGCGGTGCTTCGGGTTCATGTTCGCCTGGATCTTGAACACGAACCCGCTGAAGTCCGGGGTCAGCGGATCCACGAGCGTGCCGTCGTCGGCTTGCCGGACCTGGGGGCACGGCGCGTACTCGACGAGGGCTTCGAGGAACGACTCGAGTCCGAAGTTCGTCAGCGCGCTGCCGAAGAAGACGGGCGTCTGGCGCGCCTGGCGGTACGCATCGAAATCGAAGTGCGTGCCGGCCGCCTCGAGCAGGTGCACGCCTTCGAGCAGTTCGTCGCGGGCCTGTTCGCCGATCAGGTCCACCAGCCGTGGGTCATCGGCGCCGGTGACGGTGACCGGCGCACGACGCGCACTGCGTGCCACGCGCTCGTAGAACAGCACCTCGTTGCGCCGCAGGTCGTAGACGCCCTTGAAGCGGTCGCCCGTGCCGATCGGCCAGTTCATGGGCGCCGCCGACAGGCCGAGCACGCGCTCGATCTCGTCGAGCAGGTCCAGCGGATCGCGACCCGGCAGGTCGAGCTTGTTGACGAACGTCAGCATCGGCAGGTGCCGGCGCCGAGCCACCTCGAACAGCTTGCGCGTCTGCGACTCGATGCCCTTCGCGGCGTCGATCACCATGACCACGCTGTCGACGGCAAGGAGCGTGCGGTACGTGTCCTCGCTGAAGTCCTTGTGGCCCGGCGTGTCGAGCAGCGTGACCCGTCGCCCGTCCAGCTCGAACTCGAGCGCCGCCGACGTGATCGAGATGCCACGCTCGCGCTCGATGTCCATCCAGTCCGACACCACCTGCCGCTGCGAGGCGCGTCCCTTCACGGCGCCCGCAAGCTCGATCGCCCCGGCGTACAGGAGCGTCTTCTCGGTGAGCGTCGTCTTGCCCGCGTCGGGGTGGGAGATGATGGCGAAGGTGCGGCGCCGCTCCACTTCGCGCCGCAGCGCCTCGGAGACGGCCGGGGCCGGAGAAGACATCCTCTTATTGTCGATCAGGTTCGGACCGGGGCCCGGCGATGGGGGACCGGGTGCCGGGGACCGGGTGCCGGGTTCAGGCGTTCAGAGTCCGGTTGACCGCCACGTAGTAGTGGTTGCCGCCCTCGTCGTCGAACTCCTTTTCGACGACCACGCCGTGACTGGCCAGGGCCTCGCGGTAGGCGGCGGCGCCCAGGGACTCGGAGCGCTGCCGCGTCAGCACGTCGGTCCAGGTGCAGGGCTCGGCAGGCGACGTGAAGAGAAGGGCGCCCCCCGGCCGCAACGCGCGCGACAGGTGTGCGATGAGCTGCCGCTGTGCCGCGGGCCTCAGCAGGAACATCAGGCCCCAGGCGACGATCCCGTCGTAGGTCCGGTCGAACAAGGCCGACGATTCCGCCGCCTCGCACGCGATCGGCACGTCGGGGAACCGCTCGCGGAAGGCCGCGACGAGGCTCGGGGCGGCATCCACGGCCGCCACCTGACACCCCTCGGCAAGCAGCATCTCCGTGATCGGCACGCCGCTACCGCAGCCGACGTCGAGCACGTGCGCGTGGCGCGGCAGGGCCCGGGCCCAGGCGCGAACCTCCTCGGCACCGACGCGCGAGCGGCGTGTGATGAACTGTGCGGCGGTCGCCTCGTAGCCGTTCGATGGGTCCGGCACCCGACGAGTCTAACGTGACGCCATCGGCAACCGGCAGGGTGGGGGTCGACGCGCAGCGCAGCTGGCCGGCTCGTCTGTTAGGATGATGCGCACCTCATGCTCACTTTCACCTACATCGCCCTGGCGGTCGTGGGCTGCGGCTATGTGGCGATCGCGCTCTTGCTGGGCCACATGTTCGACGGCGACGGTGGCGCCGACGCCGCTGACGGCGCGTTTCATTTCCCGCTCTTCTCGCCCCTGACGCTGGCGACGTTCTGCGGCGCAACCGGCGCGCTCGGACTGCTCGCGACGTTCGGCCTGGGCTTGTCGAATCCGGCCAGCGTGGCGCTCGCGCTCGCGGGCGGGTCGATCTTCACCTACGCGGTGACCTATGCCGCCTGGCGTCTCCTCGTCTCGTCCACCGGCACGCAGACCGTCCGCGAGGGCGACCTCGTTGGCGCCACGGCGGAAGTGCTGACGCCCATCCCGCAGGACGGACTGGGCGAGGTGGTGGCGATGGTGCACGGCCAGCGCCATGCCGCGCCCGCGCGCTCGGCCGACGGCGCGCCGATTCCCCGCGGCGTCATCGTCACGGTCGTGCGCGTCGCCGGCGTCACGCTCGTCGTGCGTCCCGACGTGGCTGCCGTGCAGCCGGCCTGAAACCGGAGGTCCCCTGGTGCCCGAACTGTTCCTCATTTCCGCGGTGCTCGTGCTTGTCGGTCTGGCGGCCGGACTGGTGCTCGCCTACCTCGCCTTCCTGCGCAAGGCGGGGCCCAACGAGGTCATCGTCGTCTCGGGCCGCGGTCCGGTGCGCTTCATCACCGGCGGAGCGGGCGTCGTCGTGCCGCTCTTCTCCACCTGGAACCGGCTGTCGCTCGAGATCATGACGCTCGACGTGAATACGCCGGAGGTGTACACGTCGCAGGGTGTGCCGGTGCTCGTCGACGGCGTCGCGCAGATCAAGATCAAGAAGGACGAGCCGTCGCTGCATGCCGCGGCGGAGCGATTCCTCGGCATGAAACCCGAGGAGATCATCAAGGTTGCCCTCGACACGGTGCAGGGACACCTGCGCGCGATCCTCGGCACGCTGACCGTGGAGGAGATCTACAAGAACCGCGACCAGTTCGCGCAGAAGGTGCAGGAGATCTCGGCGGGCGACCTGGCCAACATGGGTCTCGGCATCGACTCGTTCACGATCCGCGACATCCGCGACAAGCATGGCTACCTCGAGGCGCTGGGCAAGCCGCGCATCGCCGAAGTGAAGCGCACCGCAGCGATTGCCGAGGCCAATGCGTCCAAGGAAGCCTCCATCGCACAGGCGGACGCCGAGCGCGAGACCCGCGAGCGACAGGCCGAGGCGCTCAAGCTCGCTCAGGAAGCGGAAGCCCGTCGTGACGCGTTCGTGGCCGAGGCCAACGCCGAGAAGGATCGGCGCCAGCGTGAGGCGGATGCCGCGTCACACCGGGCCGCGGAGATCGCCAGCTTCCAGGCGCAGCAGGCCATCGCCGAGCAGCAGAGCCTCGCCAACCGCAAGCGTGCCGAAGCGGAGATGGCGTACGAGCTCCAGAAGAAGACGATGGAGATCGAGCTGCAGGAGCAGGAGATCAAGCGCAAGGAGAAGGAGCTCGACGCCACGATCCGCCGGCAGGCCGACGCCAAGCGCTACGAGACCGAGACGCTCGCCGAGGCAGCGCGCAAGCGGGTGGAGACGGAGGCGGATGCCGAACGGGCCCGACTCGAGCGGATTGCGGAGGGCGAACGCGCACGCGGCATGGCCGCGGCCGCCGTCACGCAGGCGCAGGGCGTGGCCGAAGCGGAGGTGGCGAAGGCCCGCGGTCTGGCCGAAGCCGAGGCCCGACAGGCCCAGGGGCTCGCCGAGGCGCTGGCGATGGAGAAGAAGGCCGAAGCGTGGCAGAAGTACAACGAAGCCGCCGTCCTCCAGCTCCTGGCGCCCATCCTTCCCGAAATCGCCCGTGCGGTGGCGGAGCCGCTGTCGCGCATCGACCGCATCACGATGGTCAGCACGGGCGGGAACGGCGATGGCCAGGTCTCGGCGGTGACAAACGAGGTGGCGCGCGTGATCGCCCAAGTGCCGCCCGTCGTCGAATCGCTCACGGGATTCAAGCTGGAACAGTTGCTCTCGAAGGTCTCGCACACGCCGACCGACGTCGAGAAGCCGTAACGACGGGCGCGCCCGGGGAGCGCGCCCTGCGCCCGCCGCTCCGACGCTTCATGCCAGACCAAAGGCGTGACTCGCGGCCGGGCCCTGCGTGAAGATGGCCCGCATGAAGACACGCGCACTCCTCCCCGTCGTCGCGACGGTTGCGCTGGCCGGCGCGGGGTTGCAGGCACAGGACGCACCCAAGCCCAGCCGTCCAGAGACCGCACAGGCCGCCACCCATACGCCAGCGAACCCCAGGCTCGCCGCGATCAAGTCGGCCGTGACCGCCGACGTCAAGTCGCAGGCGCTCTTCGAGCTCGGCCAGCAGATGACCGACATGGTCTTCAGCTTCTCGGAGCTCGGCTTCCAGGAGTTCGAGACGCAGAAGTACCTCACGAACATCCTCGAGAAGGAAGGCTTCCGGATCGAGCGGGGCTACGCGGGCATCCCGACGATGTGGGTCGCCCGCTGGGGATCCGGCTCGCCGGTGATTGCGCTCGGCTCCGACGTGGACTGCATCCCGCAGGCGTCGCAGAAGCCCGGCGTCGCGTATCGCGATCCCATCGTCGAAGGGGCGCCCGGGCACGGCGAGGGGCACAACTCCGGCACCCCGCTCAACATCGTCGCGGCCATCGCCGTGAAGCGGCAGATGGAGAAGGAGAAGTTGCCCGGGACGCTCGTGATCTGGCCCGGCATCGCCGAGGAGCTCGTCGGGACGAAGGCGTATTACATCCGCGCCGGACTGTTCGAGGACGTCGACGTCGTGCTCTACAACCACGTGGGCTCGGCGCTCGAGACGTCGTGGGGCGAACGCGAAGGCACCGGACTGGTGTCGGTCGAGTACACCTTCGAGGGGGAGACGGCGCACAGCGCGGGCGCGCCGTGGCGTGGCAGGTCGGCGCTCGACGCGGTGGAACTGATGAACGCCGGCTGGAACGCGCGTCGCGAGCACCTGCGGCTGCAGCACCGTTCGCACTACGTCATCACCAACGGCGGCGACCAGCCCAACGTCGTCCCCCGCCGGGCGAGCGTCTGGTACTACTTCCGGGAGACCGACTACGACCGCATCAAGCGGCTCTGGGACATCGGCGACAACATCGCCAAGGGCGCAGCGCTCATGACCGACACGACGTGGACCTCGCGCGTCCTCGGCTCGGCCTGGCCGCAGCACTTCAACAAGCCGCTCGCCGAGACCATGCACGAGAACATCACGGCGGTGGGCCTGCCGACGTGGAGCGACGCCGACGTGACGCTCGCCAAGGCGACGCAGCAGGAGCTCGGTGTGCCTGTCGTGGGCCTGACGACGAAGATTGGCGAGCTGAAGGGCCAGCACGAGATCCCGGAGGACGAGCGTCGCGGCGGCGGCTCCGACGACATCGGCGACATCTCGTGGACGGTGCCGACGGTGACCCTGCGCTTCCCTGCCAACTTCCAGGCCGGTCCTGGCCACAACTGGGCCAACGCCATCCCGATGGCGACGCCCATCGCGCACAAGGGCGTGAACCACGGTGCACAGGTGATCGCGGCGACGGTGGTGGACGTGCTGCTGCGCCCCGACGTCGTCGCCGCCGCGAAGGACTACTTCACGAACGTGCAGACGAAGGACCGCAAGTACGTGCCGCTCATCCGCGAGACCGACACGCCGGCCATCGAGCTGAACACGGGGATCATGACGAAGTACAAGCCGGAACTGCGCAAGTACTACTACGACCCTGCGAAGTACGAGACCTACCTCGAGCAGCTCGGCATCGAGTACCCGACGGTGCGCAAGGCCGATACGAAAACCGCCCCGGAGTAGAGGGGCGCACTGCGGAGCGCCTGAGGAGGTGTACGCGTCGCTTGCGCGGGTGGACGGCTCGGAGAGCCGTCCCTACCAGCCCCCCGCACCGGTGAGTACCGCTGTCAGTTCCCCGACCGTCCGGAACAGGTGCGTGGGGGCGTGGTTCTCGAGCAGTTCGGGTGTCGCGTAGCCCCACGTCACCGCCCCGGCGGCAATCCCCGCGGTGCGTGCCGCCGCGATGTCGCGCACCTCGTCCCCGATCCCGATCGCCCGGCAGCCATCCACGCCCGCCCGTCGCACCGCACGACGGAACTTCGCCGCCTTGCCGAAGATGGCCGCGCCGCAGTCGTAGTCGTCCACGAGTCCGGTCAACGCCGGACCGAGCACCGTCCGTATCGCGTCCTCGCCGTTCGAGCTGACTACGGCGACCCGGGTGCCCGCGTCGCGAAGCGCCGCGAGCATCTCCGGAACGCCCTCGAAGAGGGTGATCCGGTGCGCATGCTGGAGCGCCACCTGCCGCATGTGCACGGCAATGGCCGGCAACTGCCACATCCGCACCCCCATGGCCTGCATGACCACGCGGTTGTCCTTGCCGCGAAGGTCCTGCGCCTCTTCGGGCGTGAGGCGGCGGTACCCGAACCGATCGGCCCCGTCGATCATCGCCTGGCCCATGAGGGCCCAGCTGTCGGCGAGCGTGCCGTCGAAGTCGAAGATGGCGAGGGCGTACGGCGGCATCGCGGCGAACCTCGACAATGTTCGCATGCCGCCGCGACCGGTGGAATGGCGGATCAGCGGCTACTGCCGCTTCGCCTGGGTGACCAGCAGGCCGAGCAACCGCGTGTATTCCTTTTCGGCGGTCGCGTAGGCGGCGCTGTATTCCTCTTCCTTCAACTTCGCCTTGCGCCATTGACCGTCGAAGGTCACGGTCTTGCCGTCGATGGTCGCGGCGTCGGCGGCCTGCCCCTTCAGCGGCTTCATCGCCAGGCCGTTGGCGAGCAGATCCTCGATGACGATCTTGCCGTCCGGCTGCGACGCGGCCTGCAGGTCCTGGTACGCGTCGCGGTACTTGCGCGTCAGGACGCGCTCCCGGAGCAGGACCGGCGCCGAGTAGCCGGCCGAGACGAGCAGCACCTGCAGGTCCGGCAGGATCATGGCTGCGACGAATCGCGCGGGATCGGCCGGATCCTCCGCCGCGATGAACCTGGGACCGGCGGCCCCGCCCGGCGGGGCGAGCAAGGTGCTGAGTTCCTTGACCGCGGCGGCGGTGCCCGCTGCGGGCTGAGCGCTCACCGGCGCTGCCAGTGAGAGCGTGGATACGAGGAGCGCTGCCGCTACCCGGATGGCCATCTGGTTCATCGACTCCAGTCCTCCGCGGAGAGGCGCGACGGGCGCGCCGGAGACATGGGGCGTCAGCCGATGAACATGGCGTCGTCGTCCTCGCCGGTGGGCTTGCGGCGGGCCGGTCCCTTCTTCAGGGAGCCGACCGCGGCCCGAACGGCGGCGGCCAACGCCATGCCTTCACGAGCTGGCGCGACGACCGCATTCTGCACCACTGCGAGCGTCTGATCCATACGGGAGGCGGCGCTCGTGAAGGCGACGTCGGCCTTTTCGGCCTGCTTCACCGCCAGGGCCGAGATGCGCGTCGCGTCGGCGCTGATCGTGTGGATGCGTTCGAGCAGCGGCTGCATCTGGGTCTCGAGCCGTGCGACGCGGGCCTGCAGTCGCCTGGCGGCAATGGCCCCCGCGACGATCGCCCCCACCTGGATCACCGCCATCAGCAACGTGGAGATCGCGATGATCGCGAGCCAGATGTTGGTCCAGTCGTTCATGTCAATAACCGCACCGGGTCTCGGGCATCGGGATTCGGGATTGGGGATGCTGACGAGCCGAATCCCGAGTCCCCAATCCCCAGTCGCGGCCCACTAGAAAATGCTCACCCTCACATTCAAGTACTTCTTCGGGTCCTTGCGGATCTCGGCGAGCAGGCCGCGCAGCTCGGTGACCGCACCGTTCATGTTGTCGTACAGCTGTTTGTCGTTCAGGAGCTTGCCCGCCGTGCCCTCGCCGCGATTCAGGTTCGACACCAGGGTGTCGAGGCGCTGCGTCACCGAGTCGAGCCGATTATAGAGCGCCTCGTCGGTGAACAGCTTGCCGGCCGTGCCCTGGCCCGCCCTCATGCCGGCGGTCAGCGTCCGCAGGTTGTCGGTGGTCGCGTTCAGGGACCGTGCGAGGGCGTCGTCGTTCAGCAGCGATCCGAGGGTCCCCTTGCCGGCGGCGATGTTGCTCGTCACGGTGTCGAGGTTCGCCAGCGCGCGTTCGAGGTTGCGTGCGGCCTGGCGGTTGTTGATCAGCGTGCCCGCAGGCCCGCGCCCCTGCTCGATGGCCGTGATCACCCCCTGCGTCGCGCGCACCACGCCCGAGAGCTGATCGTGCAGCTGGTCCTGCGTGAACAGCTTGCCCACCGTGCCCTTCCCCGCGCGCACGTCCTCGAGCAGCTGGGTCGCCTGCGCCAGCGTCTGCGACGCGTTCTCGGCGACATCGGCGATCTGCCCGGGCGTGGGGCCCGATCGGATGTAGTCCCAGTCGTCGAGCGGCTGCCCGTCACGCGACGCGCTGATGTCGATGGCGCCCTCGCCGAGCAGGCTCACCGAGCCGATCTGCGCCACCGAGTTCGTGGTGATCTTGTCCATGGCTTCCGGGCGGCCCCGGCGCACCATCTCCACGCCCGCGCCGTCGAAGTACACGTCCTCCACCGCGCCGCCGTTCACGCCGGCAAGCCGGACGACGGCGCCCGACTGCACGCCTCCGGCATTGGGGAAGCGGGTCTTCAGGTAGTGGCGGCCCGAGAACAGGCCCGCGTCGCCACCGACGGCGAAGATCAGCATGGTGGCCAGCGTGAACGCGGCAACGGCCAGGATGCCGATCTTGAGCTGTGACCAGGCGAGTGTGCGAGTGCGAGGCATGGGATCAACTCAGGAAAAGCTGCAGGTACGGATCGGTGGCGGCGCGCAGTTCGGCAGCGGTGCCTTCGAAGGCGATCACGCCCTCGCGCAGCATCACGAACTCGGTCTGCGCCATCTTCTCTGGCGTGGCGGGCACGACGTGCACCTTCCCGTCGTCCCCGCGGACGGCCATCTTCTCGGCGACCCAGAAGGCGTCACGCAGCTGGTGCGTCACCATGATCGAACTCACGCCCTCGATGTCGCGCATCTTCACGATCTCGTCGTCGATGGTGATCGACGTGATCGGGTCCAGCCCGGTCGTGGGCTCGTCGTAGAGGATGATGCGCGGCTGGAAGGTCATCGCCCGGGCGATGGCGACGCGGCGACGCTGGCCGCCCGAGAGCTGCGACGGCATCTTGTCGATGTGCTCCTCGAGCTCCACCCAGCCGAGTACCTCCTCGACCCGACGATGCACGGCCTCGAGTTCCATGTCGCTCTCCTCGTACAGCTTGTACCCGACGTTCTCGCGCACGGTGAGCGAGTCGAAGAGCGCCCCTTCCTGGAACACCATGCCGACATCGTCGCGGACGGCCATCATCTCCGCTTCACTGAGCGTGTCGACGCGCACGCCGTTGACCCAGATCTTGCCCGCGTTCGGCTTCAGCAGGCCCAGGATGAGCTTCAGGATCGTGCTCTTGCCGGCGCCGCTCGCGCCCAGGAAGATCTTCGAGTATCCCGCCCGCAGCTCGAAGCTCACGTCCTTCAGGATGACGTTGTCGCCGAAGGCGAGCACCACGTTCTCGAAGACGATCACCGGCTCGCCCGGCGTCTTCACCCGCGACAGTCGGCTCTCGAGAGGAGTCGGCGTGCCCATGCTCAGTACATCACCGAGATCAGCAGCTTGGTGATGATGAAGTCGAGCACCAGCACGCCGACCGATCCGGCCACCACCGCCTGCGTCGTGCTGCGCCCGACGCCCTGGGTGCCGCCCGTGGTCCGCATCCCGACGAAGCACGCGATGCTGACGATCGCGAACCCGAGGACGACAGGCTTGATCAGCCCCATCCAGACGTCCTGGATGTAGAGCGCATCGACGACCGAATTCCAGTACACGCTCGACGCAACGCGCAGCTGCGTGACGGTGATGATCCAGGCGCCGACGATGCCGACGAAGTCCGAGATCACCGTCAGGATCGGCACCATGACGACGCCGGCAATCACACGGGGCACCGCGAGCTTGCGCACCGGGTCGGTGCCGAGCGCGCGGAGGGCGTTGAGCTGGTCGGTGACCGCCATCGAGCCGAGCTCGGC
>JAEYZV010000014.1 GCA_023427865.1 Acidobacteriota bacterium | reverse complement strand
CCTCCAACTCGTAGTCGAGGCGTTCCGACGGGCCGACAATCGGCGCGGACGCGCCATGCGGCAGGCGCTGACCGGACGGGCGGGTTATCGGCGTGCCACTGACGACGACCGACGAAGCGCGCCCGTGATAGCCGATCGGCAGGTGACGGTAGTTCGGGTACAGCGGCTGGTCGGGGCGCAGCATCGTCCCGACATTGGTGGCGTGATGGATGGACGCATAGAAATCCGTGTAGTCGCCGACACCGACGGGCAGGTGCATGCGCACGCCCGACATCGGAACCAGGCATTGCCGGACCACGTCGCGCGCCGCACGCCATCCTCCCTCGTCGTCGACGAGGAGGGCGAACATGCGGTGACGCAGCGCGGTCCAGTGCTCGGAGGCGTGCGCGAGGAGCGGATTGAGTGAAGGCGCGCGGAGCGCCGCGCCAAGCGGCGCGTCGATGTCGTCGATCAGGCCGTACTCGGCAACGGCAGCGAGATCGAGCACCAGATCGCCGATCCCGATGCAGAGACGAGGCTTATCACGATCGCGATCGGTCGAGAACACGCCAAGCGGCAGGCGCTGTACGGTGAACACCGACATGCCGGCGGCCGGACCGTCCGGAGCCAGCCAGGAACGGGCCGAGGGATCGTGAGTGTGGTCGGTCACACGATGAGCCCGATGCTGCGCGCCTGCTCGACCGGTTCCTCGAACGCGCACGTGCCGACACTCCGGATCAGCGCACGCCCCGAGACGGCGAAGTGGTCGAGCGGTCCCTCGATGATCGGACCGTTCTTCCCGCTCCATTCCATCGCGCCGTGCCCGATCCATGCCGGCGGCACCTCGAGGGACAACAGGCGGGCAACGGTGGCGCGCACCTCGATGCTCTGCGCCGCCGAGCGCCCGGCACCTTCGGCGATCCCGGCGGCCAGCACGAGGTTCAGGTAGCCGAACATCGAGGCGCGCGGCGCGTCGGGTGCATACGTGAGCGGATACTCACCCGTCAGCGCATGGTGCAGCCCGGCTGTCGCCTTGGCCACTACACCACGCGCGGCACACGCGCAGAGGAAGGCGGCGACGTGGTCGCGGCACGGGATGGCGTCGGCCGTGACTCCGCCGGTTCGCACCTTCGCGTGCAGCCCGGCGCGCGCGATCGCATCCAGCAGCCGCTCCATGTCCGGCCCCGCCGCGACCTCGCAGTACACGTCGAAACCGCGGCTCGCCCAGGTCCGCACGGCACGGACGTCCTGGGGGCTGGCAACGCGCGTCTCGAGTGTGTCGACGATCGCGGCGCCGTGCGCGGGCTCGGCATGCCGCCGGTTGAAGGCGCTCACCTGCGACGCGTCGGACTCCGGTTCGGTCCCCGCCAGTGCGCTGATGCGCCACGACGCCGCACCCGCCCCTTTGGGAAAGAGCCTGGCGCCGATCGCCGAGCACTCCTCGAGGCGCTGCGCGGGGACGATGAAGCGCCCGAGCATCCAGCCCTGTCGGCCGGTGCGGTAACGGGCGTAGTTGGCCATCGCCTCCCCGAGCGGAAGCGCGGCGGGTGGATAGAGGCCGGCGTAGTCGAACAACCCGGACAGCAGTGCGTGTGACCGCGGCACGTCGCGTCACTCCACCCAGGAACGGTAGTAGTCGCGGTCCTCCACGTCGAGCGCCTGCCGGCTCACGCGCAACGGATGGAATGTGTCCACCATCACGGCAAGTTCGTTCGTGGCCTTCTGCCCGAGCGATGCCTCCGTGCGCCCGGGATGCGGTCCGTGCGGGACGCCGTCCGGGTGCAGCGTGATCGACCCGTACTCGATGCCCTTGCGGCTCATGAACTCGGCACTCGCGTAGTACAGCACCTCGTCGGACATCACGTTGGAATGGTTGTAGGGCACCGGTACGGCCTCGGGATCGAAATCATACGGCCGCGGGCAGAACGAGCAGATGACGAAGTTGTCACCTTCGAAGGTCTGGTGGGTCGGCGGCGGCAGGTGCACGCGCCCGACCCGCGGCTCGTAGTCGTGGATGCTGAACGCCCAGGGATAGTAATAGCCGTCCCAACCGACGACATCCCACGGGTGGTGATCGAGGATGAACTCGGTCAGCCGGTTGTCCTTCTTGACCACGATGCGGAACTCGCCGCGCTCGTCCACCGGCTCGAGGCCCACCGGACGTCGTATGTCACGCTCGGAGAACGGTGCGCTTTCCATCAGCTGACCGTGCTCGTTGCGATACCGCTTCGGCGTGCGCACGTAGCCGCGGCTCTCGATCACCAGGCACCTCATCGGCGCGGTGATGCGATAGCGATGGAGGATGCCGCGCGGCACCACCAGGTAGTCGCCCGGCCCGAACGGCAACTGCCCCAGCTGCGTCTCGAGTGTGCCGGCGCCTTCGCTGACGAACACGACCTCGTCACCCTGCGCGTTGCGATAGAAGTAGGCGTCCTCTCCGGCCGTCGCCGCGAACGACAGGGCGACGTCGTAGTTGAACAGCAGCGGGATGCGGTCGGCCGTGAGGCTCGCCGACGCCGCCAGGCGCGCCGTGCGGAAGTGCCTGTGGCGGAACTCGCGTTCCGGTTCTTCGTGCCACTCGATGGCGCGGAGCGTTCGGGCCGCCCGAATCTGCGTCGGCTGCTGGATGTGGTACAGCAGCGACGATGGGCCGACGAAGCCCTTGTTGCCGATCAGTTCCTCGGTGTACAGCGCCCCGGAGTCCTGACGGAACACGATGTGCCGCTTGCGCGGGAGTCGGCCGAGAGAGTGGTAGATCGGCATGCACGACCTCACGGAATTGCAGAAGTGCGGAATCGCAGAATGTCACCCACAGTGCCCGCCCTCTGCTACTTCCGCGCGCTCCGCAATTCTGCAATCCTGCAATTCTGCAATTCTGCAATTCTACAGGTTCCCCCGCAGCGCCTGCTCGCGCTCGATCGCCTCGAACAGTGCCTTGAAGTTCCCCTTGCCGAACCCTCGACTGCCCTTGCACTGGATGATCTCGTAGAACACGGTCGGCCGATCCTGTACGGGCCTCGAGAACAGCTGCAGCAGGTAGCCTTCCTCGTCGCGATCCACGAGGATGCGCAGCGAACGGATCATGTCGAGCGCTTCCTCGATCTCGCCCACACGCTGCGGCAGCAGGTCGTAGTACGAATCGGGCACGTTCAGGAACTCGACGCCGTTGGCGCGCAGCACCGACACGGTGTGCTCGATGTCCTGCGTGAGCAGGGCGATGTGCTGCACGCCAGGGCCGCCGTAGAAGTCGAGGTACTCGTCGATCTGGCTCTTGCGCTTGCCGGGGGCCGGCTCGTTCAACGGAAACTTGATCGCATACGAGTTGTCGCTCATGACGATGCTCATGAGGGCGCTGTACTCGGTGGAGATGTCCGTGTCGTCGAAGCTCACGTACCGCGAGAAGCCCAGGACGTCGCTGTACCACTTCGCCCAGTCGTCCATCCGGCCGAGTTCGACGTTGCCGACGATGTGGTCGATCCTCAGGATGCCTGCACTCTCGGCGCCGACTTCCCGTTGCACGTACCCGGGCAGGAACGGACCGGTGTAATCGCGGAACGCATAGAAGGAATGAACCGTGTCGCCGTACGTCCTGATCGCGGCATGCCGCACCGACCCGTACTGGTCGCACAGGGTACGAGGCTGCACGGCGCACGCCGCTCCGCGCCGGATGGCTTCCTCGAAGGCAGCATCAGCGCTCTCCACGTGAAACGCGATGTCGACGACGCCGTCGCCGTGCTTCTGCAGGTGGTCCGCCTCGGGCGAGTTCGCCCGGTACGGCGTGGTCAGCAGGATGCGGGCTTTCCCCTGCTCCATGGCGTAGCAGGCGAGGTCGCGGCTGCCGGTCTCGAGACCGGCGTACGCGAACTGCGAGAACCCGAACGCGCGCCGATAGTAGTACGCCGCCTGCCGCGCGTTGCCGACGACGAACTTGACGTGATGGATGCTCTTCAGGCGCAGGGGATTGTCGGCCACGACCGTCCTGGTCTCTCGAGAAGCAATGCTAATAAGACCATAAGCATCACACGACAGTTCCCCGATCGACAAGGTGGGGCCGGTGCAGTCTGGCGCCCGCGGGCCGATTCAGATGGCCGACAGGGCCGTCTGCTAGGCTAGTTGGCTCGGCCACGGGTCGGTGGCCCGCGGATCCCCCACACACATGACCGAGATTCTCAGTCGCATCCAGGACCGCACGGCGGTCGTCGGCATCATCGGGCAGGGCTACGTGGGCCTGCCGCTCGCACTCGTGTTCGAGGAGGCGGGCTTCCGCGTCCTCGGCTTCGACGTCGACCCGGCCAAGGTCGAGGCCCTCGGCCGCGGGGAGCCCTACATCCGCCACATCGGTTCGGCGCGCGTCCGGGCCGCGACGGCGCGCGGCCGCTTCGGCGTGACCACCGATTACGACCGCCTGGCCGAGTGCGACGCCATCCTGATCTGCGTGCCGACGCCGCTCGGGCCGCACCGGGAACCGGACCTGTCCTACGTCCA
>JAEYZV010000610.1 GCA_023427865.1 Acidobacteriota bacterium | reverse complement strand
CTGCACGCCCGTCAAGGGCGGTCGACCGCCCAGACCAGCTGCGGGAGGGTAGAGCGCGCTGCCCTGACGCGCCGACGACGGTTCGTCGGCATCGCCGGACACGAGGGCGGCGATCGGGCGTTCCTCGAGCGGAATCTGCGCCGTGGCGAGTCGCTGGCGGGTTGCCTCGGGCAGCGCGAAACGGCCGTCGGTGAACACCATCACGTTGTCGCTCCACGAGCGCAGGAGCAGCGCCCACTCAACCGACTCCGCGCGCGGCGCCAGGTAGCCGAACGGAAGGTCCTGCACTTCCCACCCGTGGCAGTAGGGGCACTGGAAGATCGCGTGGCCCCACAGCTCGCGGAATCCCGGCGTCGGCGGCAATTCGTCCACCATGCCGGTGGCCAGCAGCGCGCGTCGCGTAAGGTCGTGCGTACCCTCGAGCACGAACTCGAAGCCGTCGCCGTTCGCGCGCACGTCGTGCACGGCGGCGTCGCGCACCTCCACGGACGCATACGGCCGCAGTTGCTCGCGTGCGATGCGACGGAACTCGTCCGGCGGCGTGCCGTCGCGGGTCACGAAGCCGTGGATACCGCGCGCCGCGGCGTTGCGGCGCGCACCCGCGTCGCAGAGCAGGACGCGCTTGCGCGCGCGTCCGAGCTGCAGCGCGGCTGCGAGCCCCGCCGGTCCGCCTCCGATGATGACGACGTCGTAGACCATGCGTCACACGATAGGCGTTCGGCGACGGGGACGACAGAGCGCGGTGTTCGATGCAATCGGCGTGTCTTTGGATCGCACGGCACGAGACCGGTGTGATGGCCCCAGATCAGGATTGGAAGCGGCGTCGTCGGGCGGAGCGATGGCGTTTGCCGCTATGATGACGGCACGACCGCGGATGTGCGCGGCCTGCCGCGATGGCTGGCTGAGGGGAGTCGTCGTGAGCCGCTCGAACCTGTTCTTCCTGTGCGGGAAGATGGCCGCTGGCAAGTCGACGCTGGCCAGGACACTCGCCGAGCGGGAGCGTGCCATTCTGCTCGTCTCGGACGAGTGGCTCGGCCGGCTCTACCCGGTGGAGATCGTCGACGTGCCGGCGTTCATCACCTACTCGTCACGGTTGAACGACGCCCTCACACCGCACATCTGCACGCTGCTCGATCGTGGCCTGTCGATCGTGCTCGACTTTCCGGGGAATACACGCCGCCAACGCGCCTGGTTCCGGCAGTTGCTCGACGCGTCCGGCGCGGCGCACGAACTTCACGTGATCGCCGCCTCCGACCAGGTCTGCAAGCGCCAGCTGCGCGAGCGCAGCGCTGGCCTGCCGGAAGGCACGCCATGGACGACCGACGCGGAGTTCGACGCCATCACCGCGTACTTCGAGCCGCCATCGCCCGACGAGGGCTTCACGATCGTGCGCCACGAGCGCGTGTAGCGCAGTCGGGTGCCTGCCCGCTACGCCGTCGCGACCACGAGGAGCATCGTGAGCACGGAGACCGACACGAGTGTCCAGCCCACCTGACGGAGCTTCGTCGGCAAAGGCGGGCGCAGCGCGAGGGTTGCTGCCGCGACGAGCCCCGGTGCCGTGGAGACGATGATGGACGACGCGAGCAGGCCGGCTCTTGCGGCGAACACCAGCAGGAGTGCGGCGCCGATGCTCACGGCGAGTGCTGCGCGCCGAGTGGCGGCCGCCGCCCGCGGATCGCCGCCACCACGCACACGCAGGATCACCACGCGTATCGCCAGGGTGCTCGTCAGGAACAGGAGCGCGAAGGGGATCGCGACGGCCAGTGCGGTGTCGAGGCTCGCGCCCGCGGCCCGCGCGACAGGAACGGCGGCGCCCGAGAACGCCAGCGCCGCCGCGCCCTCGCCGTACCAGGACTTCTCGCGGTTGCGCAGCATGGCAGCGGCGAGCACGATCGCCGGAACGGCGGGAATGGCGATCGACACGCGCGCAGCCGGGGGCATGACCCAGAACGCCACACCCGCGGCGGTCGCGCCGGCGAGGAGGCACGACGTCAGCCACCGCGTGGCCGCGCCGCCATGTTCGCGGCGAGCCCTGGGGCCCCGGTGGCCGAGCAGGACCGCCGCCGGCTCGTGCGCGAGGAAGCCGGTCACCACCGCGAGCGTCATGACGAGCCCGCCGGCCGACGGGCCCGCCACGGCGAGCGCTGCAACCAGCGGGAAACTCAGCTGCCCGTAGGCGCCGTGTTCCCGCGGCCAGAACGACTGTTGCGAGCGCGGAAGAGGGCGGACGCCCACGGCAGCGGCCTTCGACATCGGCGACGTCACGACGTCAGGCTCGCGCGGGGATCCGGTCCGTGTCGTTGCGCTGGCGCAAACCGACGCGCGGCATCGCCGGCACCGAGAGAGGCCGCGCTCGACGCGGTGACGCCTGCGCAGGTGTGTCAGGATTCCGTCCCCGTGGTGAACCGCTGGACGCTCCGAGACCAACCGTCGATGACCGGGCCCCGAACAGCGCGGCTCGTGGCGTGCGTCCTCGCCACGATATCGCTCATGTCGCCGGCGCCCGGCCACGCGCAGCAGGCGCAGAACCCGTCGCCGATGTCCGACAGCACGCGCCCGCACCCGCGTCGCGTCGAGTCGCGAGCGGAGGGCAGGCGGGCCACCCTGTCGCTCGGTGAGCTCTTCGTGCCGGACGACGCAGTCAGGCGACAACGTGCGGCGATGCCGCTCGTCGTGCACTTCCACGGCGCACCATGGCTGGTCGAGCAACACGTCGCCGGCGCGGCGTCCCACGCGGCGCTGGTCAGCGTGAGCCTCGGCTCCGGGTCGGCGCGCTACGCTGCGCCGTTTGCCGATCCGGCCCGGTTCGGCACGCTGCTCGACGAGGCCGCCGACGCGGTCGCGCGGCTCGTTGGCCGGCGGCCGACGTGGTCGGGCGTCACGCTGACGTCGTGGAGCGCCGGGTACGGCGCGGTGCGGGCCATCCTCTCGCAACCCGGGCACGCGGCACACATCACCGCCGTGGTGCTGCTCGACAGCCTGCACGCGTCGTATCTGTTCGAGGGCGATCCGGCGGCGCCGCGGTCGAAGGATCCCGCGGTCAAGGTCGAGGACATCGAGGTGTTCACCCGGTTGGCCGCCGACGCAGCGGCCGGACGACGGCGGTTCTGGGTCACACACTCGGAGGTGTATCCAGGGACCTACGCGAGCACCACCGACACCGCGGACGCGCTGCTCGCGTCGCTCGGCCTGCGGCGCCGGCCGGTGTTGAAGCGCGGGCCGCTCGGCATGCAGCAACTCAGCGAGGCGGGCCGCGGCGGCTTTCACGTGCTCGGCTTCGCCGGCAATTCCGCGCTCGATCACGTGGACCACCTGTACGCGCTCGGCGAGTGGTTGCGGCGCTGGAAGCTGGTGCGGTGAAGGGACGATCGACTCGCTGAGCGGTACGGGCCCGGTATGATGGTCTCGCACAGCGCGCAAGGAGGCCCCAGATGCCGCAGGACCCACTCGAGGATCGCCCTGACGAGAAGGCCCGCCGCGAACGCTCCCCCGACGAAGCGGTCGAGGAGAGCGAAGCGATCGTCGAGAACGAAAGCACGCCGGGCGACGACATGCCGCCCCTGCGCGAGCCGTACGGCGGACCCCCGGACGAGCGGTCACGCTGACTCGTGCTCACCTCCCCTTGAACAGGTTCGGCAGCAACCGGTCGTGCAGCAGCCATCGCCACGTCGCCCAGTCGTGCGCACCATTGCCGCCGATGGCGTAGTCGTGCCGGATGCCGTGCTTCTCCAGGATCCGGTGAAACGCGACGCTGCGGTTGTCCGGCGTGTTCTCGTGTGTGCCGAGGCCGACCAGCAGGTAGTCGACGCGTGAGTTCGTGTCCGGCGACGTCAGGAACTCCGGCGTCGAGGTCTCCGACGCCGGATCGCCGGCGCTGAGGATGCCGAACGACGCGAAGAGGTCGAGCGCCCTGAAGCCCACCAGCTGCGCGTGGCGGCCGCCCATCGAGAGGCCGGCAATCGCGCGGTCGCGGCGGTCGGTGCGCGTGCGGTACTGCGACTCGACGAACGGGACGATCTCGGTTCGCAGTTCGCGGTCGAACGTGACGAAGGTCTTGTCGGCATGCTGCGGGTCGCTGCGGTGCACGACCTGGTTGTTCGGCATGGCGATGATCATCGGCACCGCGCGCCCCTCGGCGATCAGGTTGTCGGCGATGAAGCCGGCGCGGCCGTCCAGCCACCAGCCCGAGGCGATCTCACCGCTGCCGCCGAGCAGGTACAGCACCGGGTACGGCCTGCTGCGGGCGTAGCCGGGCGGCGTGTACACGAAGAGCTCGCGTTCGCCGTCGGTGACCCTCGACGTGTAGACGTGCCGCGTGATCGCGCCGTGTGGTACCGGTCGCGCGTCGTAGTAGGCCGGGCCGTCGCCGTGCACGACCAGCATGCTGTAGGCCGGCTGGTTGCCGACGTTGCCCAGCGTGTTGTTCGGATCGACGACCGCAACGCCGTCGATCATCAGCTTGTAGACGTACATGTTCTGCGGGACGGGACCGATCGTGAGGCTCCAGGTACCGTCTGCGCCCTTCGTGAACGGCCAGCTGCTCTCGCTGCGTCCGAGCGCTGCCGCGATCGTGCCAGCCGAGAGCCGGACCTCCGTGGCTCGCGGCGCCTTGACGCGGAACGTGACGCGCCGCTCGTCGTCGACTTCTGGCGAGATGACGTTCGCCCCGAACGGAACGAGGCTGCCGCCCTTGCGGTGCGGCGCCCAATCGAGGTTGACGTGCGCCTGCTGCGCCAGGGCTGGTGCGGCACTGGCGAGCGTGAGCGCGAAGGCGGCGAGGCGCACGGGTGTCACGATCATCGTCGAAGCCCTCAGGTGGATGGGCAGGCAGTGTACCCGCCTTCGGCGTGCGCCGGGTGCAGCGGGCGGGGAGTCGTCGGCACGCGGCGAGAAGCGCAGGCGGGCACTCACGACGTGCGACGCTGCCAGAGTGCCAGGTGCCGTTCCAGGAGCACGCCGCCCGCGACGCACAGCGGAGACGTGACGATCTGCGCGACCTGACGCGTGAGGAGTGGCAGGCCCTGCTCGAGCCGCTGCAACGCAGCGAGGATCGCGATGGCCGCCAGCGCAATCCCGAGCAGGCGAGCCGTACGTGCCGATCCGCCGCTGACGAGCGTGGCCAGGTAGCCGGCGACGAGCGCGGCGCCGCCGAACGGCAGCAGCGTCATGAGCAGGCCTGACGGTGCCGTGAGCGGAACGCGGTCCAACATGCCGAGCCAGTGCAGCAACGAGCCATGGACGAAGTACCCGGCGACCATGCCGGCGGCACGGCGCAGCAGCGCCCCCGGAGTCAGCGGGCGTCTCGGACGCGTCATCGCGGAAGCGTATCGCGACCCTTCCGGATCGACGACGTCGCCGCCACTGCCGCGTGCGCCGGGCACGCCGATGACATAGAGTGTGCGCACATGACTCATCCGTTCGGCCCGTCGCGCCCGCGCGCGCGGACCCTTGTCGCCACGCTCTCGGTGCTCGTGGTCGCCTCATCCCTCGTCATCGCGCGGCAGACGAGCTACCTGAAGGACGCGCCCGGCACCTGGAAGCCGTGGAAGATGACGATGTCTTCAGCGGCGCGAGCGGCGACCGGTGCCACGGCCGCTGACCTGAAGGCGTTCGAGGCGCAGCTGGTCGCGTTCCGCGAGATCCTCCGCCAGGCGTCGTCAGCGGCAACGCCGGTCGGATACAGCGTGGAAGTGTGGGGCCACTTGCGCGGCGACGCGCAGCGCGCGCC
>JAEYZV010000530.1 GCA_023427865.1 Acidobacteriota bacterium | reverse complement strand
ATGGATGCGCATCGGGCCATGACACTGCGCGGGCACCTGCAGCCCGGTCACACGTGCCCGGTGTGCGAGCAGGCGGTCGCAGTCGTACCCCGGATGGAGGTTCCACCGGGCGTGACGGAAGCCGATGCGGCGGTCGACGAGACCGCCGAGGCGGTCAGGTACGCCGAGATCGTGCTCCGGGAGGCGCAGGAGGCCGCCGTGCGTGCAGCGGCGGCCCAGGCCGGTGCGCAGGACACGCTCGCGCTCCTCGACCGGGAGCGTGTCCTGCTGTGTGAGCGTATCGCCTCGTCCGAGGCGCAGCTGCGCGCGACGCTCGCGCATTACCTGCCGCCGACGGCTGAACGGATCCCCGAGCATTGGTTGCTCGAGCGGCTGGAGACGCTGCGTGCCGCGCAGGTGTCGCGCGAGATCGCGCAGCGGGCCTGCCAGGTCGCGCGCGAAACGGCACTCGGCGCCGAGGGCGCGCTCGCCGTGGCCGTGGAGAAGCGAGAAGCGTGCTCGCGCGAGGTTGCCTCGCTCACGCGGCAGCTCGGGGCAAAGCGGATCGAGCTCGACGCCGTGGCCGCGGAGATCGCGCGTGTGACCGACGCCGAGGATCCACGCGCCGAACTCGGTGACCTTGCCGCCAGGGTTCGGCGGCTCGAGATGGCCCTTGCCGACGCCGCGAGCACGCTTGGGCGGCACGACGTCTCGCACGCGACGGCGGAGTCGGCGGTGCGCCAGGCCGACCGAGCCAGTCGCGAGGCTGCCGATGCGCTCGACGTGGTGTCGGCACGAGTGACGCAGGCGCTCGCCGCCTACGGTTTCCTCCATCGGGATGACGCCAGGGCGGCGTCGCTGAACGACGCAGACGAGGGGTTGCTGCAGCAGCAGTGCGATCGCTGGAGCCACCAGCACGCGGTCGTGTCGGCCCGCGTCGCGGAACTCGAGGCCCGGGTCGGCGCGAATCCTGTCAGCGAGGCACAGTACACGTCTGCCGTACAGGCCGCCGGCGATGCCGAGGAGGCGCTGGCTGCAGCCGTACGGCGCGGCGCCGGGATCGATGCAGGGATTGCGTCGCTGCGACAGCGGCTCGAGGAGAGCGCAGCGCTGCGCACCCAGCTCGCTGCCGCACGGACCGACGTGGAGACCTATGGCGTGCTCTCAGCGGACCTGCAGGCCAACGCCTTCCAGGACTGGCTGCTGACCGAGGTCTTCGAACGCATCGTGCAGGGCGCATCGGCACGCCTGATGGTCCTCACCAGCCGTTACACGCTCGAGTGGATCGACAACGAGTTCTACGTCGTCGATCACGACAACGCCCGTGAGCGGCGCACGGCCGACACGCTGAGCGGGGGCGAGACGTTCCTCGCGTCGCTGGCGCTTGCGCTCGAGCTGAGCGAGCAGGTGCAGCGAGCGGCCGGCGCGGTCCGTCTCGACAGCCTGTTCATCGACGAGGGTTTCGGCAGCCTCGACGCCAATGCGCAGGACGTCGTCGCGAGCGCGATCGAGTCGCTGCAGGTCGCCGGACGGATGGTGGGCATCATCACGCACGTCCGCGAGCTCACCGATCGGATGCCGGCGTGCATCGCCATCGAGAAGCGCCCCGACGGATCTCGCTGGTCGATCCGTGCCGCGTGAAGGACCCATGGGCGGCGTTAGGATAGGAACATGACCCGCCTCGCTTCCGCAGTCGCTGGCGCCGTTCTCGTCGGACTCCCCACCCTCGTCGCCGCCCAGCCGCCGACGGCTGCGCCGTCGTTCATCACGCCGGCAGCGCTCGCCGCGCAACTGAACGACCCCGACCTCGTGCTCCTGCACGTCGGCGACAAGGACGCGTACGCGACGGAACATCTTCCCGGCGCACGTCTCGTGACGCTGCCGATGATCACGGCCGCGCCACAGCCCGGCTTGCAGAACGAGATGCCCGAGCCGGCCGAGCTCGAGACCAGGCTCGAGGCGCTCGGCATCGGCGACACGTCGCGCGTGGTGGTGTACTTCGCGAAATTCGACCCGATGCAGGTCGCGTCGGTGGCGCGCGTGACATTCACGCTGGACTACGCCGGCCTCGGCGCCCGCACCTCGATCCTCGACGGCGGCATGCCGGCGTGGGTGAAGGCGGGCCAGCAGGTCTCCGCGGACGTGCCGCCTGCGCCAGCAGCCGCCTCGCTCACGGTGCGGCCGCGCACCGAGGCGCTCGTGGATCTCGCGTGGCTCCGCGGGCATGTCGAGGGCACGCAGATCGTGGACGCGCGTCCGCGCCCGTTCTACACGGGAGACGATGACCGGAACGGCGAGCTGAAGCGCCCGGGTCATGTCCCGGGTGCGGTGAACCTGCCGTTCGTGAGCTTCTTCCAGGAGGACGGCACGCTGAAGCCGGAAGCGGAGCTCACCAGGATGCTCGCCGACGCCGGCATCACCAAGGGCACACCGATCGTCACGTACTGCCACTCCGGGGTCCAGGCGTCCGTGCCGTATGTCGTGGCGCGGATGCTCGGCTACGAGGCGAAGGTGTACGACGGTTCATTCCAGCAGTGGAGCGCGTCGGACGCACCGGTGGTGAAGGGCGCTTCGCCCCGGTAGCACTCGTCTTCGCTGTTACCTGGCACCGATTCGCTGTTACATGACACCTGGTCTGCTGTTACCTGCCTGTGATCGCCAGCCGAGGCGTCGCATCCTCTGACGCGCAGACGACCGCGTACTGCCCGAACTCGGCGGCCAATGCGCGGCCGGACTCCTCGTCGAGGCCCAGCACCAGCAGGCTCGGCTCTCCAGCCCAGGCGCCTGTCGGATCGACGCCGATGCCGCGCAACACGAAGAACCCGCGCGACTCGACCTCCTGCTCGAGGCGACGCATCGCCTCCTCGTTGATGTCGGGCGCGGTCGGGGCGCTGCGTGGATTGCACGCCGTGATGAACGTCGAGCAGTCGACGCCGAACGCCGCGTGACAGGTGCGCAGCGAGTCCGAGGGCTCGTCGATCCGAAGTACGAACGCATAGCTGCCGTCGGCCACGCGGTACTCCGTGCGTCGGTAGGCGTCGAGGAGATCAGGCGGGACGGAAGTCATGCCCGGCTGCCTGCAGGACGGCATGGAAGCGCTCGGCTGCGACGATCCACGCGAGGATTTCGTCGCGCGACGGTTGCAGGTCGTACGGATGATGGTGACAGGCCCGGCTCAGGAGCGACCACGTCGCGTGGCCCTCGGCGGCAAGCCGCTCGTCGAGGTAGAGCCGTAGCGCGAGGAACTGCCCCCGTGCGCTCGACTCCATCATCGACGGCTCGCGAGACTTCCAGAACTCCTGGAGCGACAGCTCCACCGCCTGCCGCCCGAGCACCGCAGCCGCCCGTCCCCACCAGAACGCCGTTGCCCAGTCGTCGGCGCCGAGCAGCGTCCGACAGAGCGCGAACAGCTCCGGTGCGCGCGGCGCGGCAGCGCTCGTCATACCCTGGCGGCCTTCGAACGGATGAAGTCCGCGAGCGCGAGCGTCGAGGAGACGAGCTCATTGGGATCGCCGGTGAACTCGCCGTGCGCGCCCTCGAGGCAGGCCCTGAACGTCTGCTTGTGCGACGAGCGACGATCGGAGGCAAGCCGCTGTTCCACCTCGCCACCGCGCTCGGTGTCGTCGAAGAGCGCCAGCGCCATCAGGTTGCGAAGACGGGCGGCCTTGACGAGCAGGTCCTCGACGTCGGCGTGCAGCTCGCCCCTCTGGAGCCGCCGTGCGCGGACGACCTCGTGGCACACGGCCTCGAGTGCGGACCGGCAGAAGTTCGGCACCAGACGCAGTTTGATCGTGTCGGGCATCGCCTCGGTCTTCGCGATGGCGCTCGCGTCGTCCAACAGGATGGCGACGGGTCCCTTCACGCGGCGGATCTCGACGACGGATCGATCCTTGCGCGTGATGTCGACGAAGGTCGCACCGATCTGGAGCCGGCGGACTGCCTCGGGCAGCCTGTCGTCGTGCGTGAAGACGATCACCTGGTGCGTGCCTGCCGCCTCGCCGAGCACGCGCGCGAGGCCCTCGACCTTTGCCGGGTCGAGCGCCTGCACGGGATCGTCGATGAGCACGAACCCGAACGGGCTCTCCTGCATCGTTGCGCGTGGCAGGAACAGGCTGAGTGCCAGGCTGTTCAGCTCGCCCTGGCTCATCACGCTCAGTGCGGACGCCTCGGTGCCTTCCACGCTGACGTCGAGCTGCACACCGCGGCGCGGCCCGCTACCGACCATCTGCACGTCGCGCAGCTCGACGCTGCTCTGCAGCCGGAGGATCGACCAGTAGCGGGTCGCCTGCTGCGCGATCGGCTCGAAGCGCTCGCGGCGGATGTCCTCGATGACGTCCTTCAGCCAGTCCTCCGCCTTGCGGAGGTGCCGCTTGGCCTCACGACCGGCGTCAGCCTTGCGCGCCTCGGGGATCCATGCCGCAAGCTGCAGCGCCACCGGGCGCCACACGTCCTCGGGCCGGGGGAGCTCGCCCTGCGCCATGGCGACGGCTGCCGCGACGGCCGACTGGAGATCGGGCAAGCGTCGTTCCACGTGAGCAGCGAGCGTCTCCGGAGCGGAGGGATCGCTGGGCGCGTCGGCAAACGCCTGCCATCGCTCGCGTACAGCCTCGACGTCCATCCCGGCGCGGGCAGCCGCCGCGAGCACCGGCGGAGGCGCGGCACACAACTGCATCACGCGCGCCCGTGCCTTCTCGACGGCGTGTTGCGCCTCGTCTGCCTCGGTCGCTTCGGCTCGCAGCGCCGTGACCGCCTGGCCGGTGCGCGACCGCCATGCCTCGTCGATCACGCCATCGGTGCCGCACACCGGACACGCGGCGCCTTCAACCGCGCGCGTGACGTCGAGCGCCCGCTCGAGGAGATCGGCAACCTGTCGGGCGCGGCCCGCCGATCGTTGGCCCACCTGCCGCACGCGCTCCACCGTGACGCGCAGTGCGGCGACGGCGTCGGCCGCTTCGCTCACGTCCGGGGCGCGCAGCGTGGCGAGCTGACGGAGCACCTGACCGCGTCCGTCGTCCTCGAGGTCGTCGGCGACCAGACGCTGGATGGCATCGAAGTCCCAGGTCTTTGCGGCGAGCAGCGATGCGACCTCGTCGAGGCGCACGTCCTCCGCTGCACTCCGCGCCAGCTGTGCCGCGGCCACGACCTTTGCCGCCGCCGTCTTCGCCTCGTCCTGACGCTTGTCGATCGCCCGCGCCATGTTCATCAGGCGGGAGCGCACTTCCACGTACCGTTCGAGTCCCAGGCCCGTCATCAGCGCGTCGTACAGCGCCGACTTGCCATCGAGCATCTCGCCGAGTTGCGAGTACGCCAGGAACGGCCTGTAGTCCCGCGACGCGCGCAGCCACGGTGTGTCCTGGAGCGGCAGCGTCCCCGTGTCGCTCTTGACCACGGTCTCGCCGTCCTTCAGCGTGGCGTCCTTGCCCCACCGGCGCGAGAAGGTGATCGGTCCCGACCTCTCGACGAGGACGTCGGCGGCGATGAACGGCGTCTCGTCCACGTGGTGGTTACGCCAGCCCTCGGCGGCGATCGCCGCGGTGAAGCGCGAGCAGCCGTCGGTGAAGAGGAGCTCGACGGCTTCGGCAAAGCTGCTCTTCCCGCAGCCGTTGCGGCCGCTCACGATCGTCAGCCCCCGCCCTTCGGGAATCTGCAGGCTGCGCTCGGGGCCGATGCCGCGGAACGCGCGCACCTTTATCTGCTTGAGGAACGCCCGCGGCACGTCCGCGTGCGGTGCCGGGATCGCCGCTGCCCCTGCCGTACGCGGCGCGAGCGACGTCCCGCCGGTGACGGCCTCGGCGAGCGCCTCGTCGCCGTCACAGGCGTAGGCGACGAAAACCGCGAACGGCTCGCCGTCCTTGCCGCCAGCGGCAAGACGGTGAAGCAGGTCGTCCTGGACGGGATTGGCAGCGGGGCTCGTCATCAGTATGGGTACAGCCGCGCAATCGACGCCGAGTTCGCGCCGCTGCGCCGGAGGTGCGCTACAGGGCCGGGATCATACATCCCGAGCGCATCGGCGGCGGCCTCTGCGGCCTCCGCATCGCCGCGCGCAATCGCCCGATCGAGATCCAGGAGCACGAGGTAACGTCGGGCGAGCACGTCGCCCTCCCCTGCCGCACGCTCGACGGCCGAGCGGGCCGCCTCGTCGCCGACGCAGCGATGTGCGGACCACCGGACGTGATCGGGCAGCGTGCGGTCATCGCACATCGCGCGCGCCGCCGCCCGCGCCCCTTCGTCCGAGGGATCGATCATCAGGCGCGCACGCGTGGCTGCCAGCTCCACGTACCTGGCGCCGAGGCCGCCGTACCCGCCACGACCGAGCAGTTGCTCGTGCAATGCGCACGCACGACGCAGCGACTCCTCGCGACGCAGCGCCCCCGCCAGCCGACACCACTCCGACAGCGGGCGGGCCACGTCCTCCTCGGAGTAGAGCGACGCGAATGCCATCGCGACCGCGCACTGGTCGTCGTGCGCCTGGGCGGCGCGGCCGCTCACCGCGCGCAGCCTCCCGAGCGCCCCACGCAGCCGCAGCTCCTGCAGCGCGGCGTCCTCGACGCGCGTCGTGAGTTCCACGACGGCTCGCGCCTCGATCTCGGCCGCATCGGGTGTGGCCGTATCGGCCGACTGCTGGACCAGGTGCGCGAGCACCTGCAGCCGCAGCATGCGCGGGAGCGCCGCGAACCATCGGTCAGGGGGCATCCCCAGCCGGCCGCGATTGCTCTCGTGTCGGGCGGCAACGGCATGGGCGAATGCCAGGCGGTACCCGGCGTCGGCGTCGCCCGAGGGCCAACGTTCGATCGCCAGCGCCGCCCCCCTCGCCACCGGACCCCAATCGACGATCGCATCGCTTCCCACGAGCGCGAGCCGGAAGAAGCTCGCGGTGAGCTCCTCGCGTCGTTCAGGATTGCTGCCGGCATCCACGAGCAGACGCGAGAGCGCGTCGCCGAGCGCGAACTCGATGGCCTCTGCCGCACGTCCGACGCCGACGATGCGGAGCCGGCCATCGGCGGCGTGGCGGGCTTCCTCGACCTGCTCGGTCGCGACGAGTACGTCGGTCACACGGGGTAGCAGCATCGTGACACCCGAGATCTTCCTGCCGAGGCCGCCGACGGCGTTCACCGCGCCGGAGGCGTCGATTGCCGCCGCCGCCAGCACGTGCTCGGGCACGGCGCACCCGAGCACCACCGACGCCAGGTGCAGGCAGAATGCGAGCCCGAACGACTGACCCTCGACCATCGCACCGGGGTCGACGAATCCCGGCGTCCTGCGGCACCCGTGCAGGGCGACGATCTCCGGCAACTGGCGCACGGCATCGCGCACGCTCGTCCAGAGCACCGGCAGGGTGCGCGGCAGCGCCACGCCAGCGGCACGCCACGACTTGCGCATCTCCGGCCCGAGCGTCGCACCGTGCCCACTCCCGGATCCCGACGCCAGCCGCCACGCGACGACGGTCTCCTCGTCCTCGCTGATGCTGACCACCGGCAGGCACCCCACTCCGGCCGCTGGCACGGGGCCGAGGCGCCGCTCGAGGCGCTCGGTGTGGCTGTCCGATCGCGGCCAGCACCACGGGCCGCTGCGCAGGGCGCTCTCCGGAGCGGTGGGCATCAGAAGTAGTGTGCCTCCAGATCCGTGCTGCCCCACCAGGCGGACGGATCGCCGAGCGCCACGCGACGAAGGCGTTCGTCGGCGGCCGACACCGATCCATCGAGGTTGATCCGCACGGCGCGGCCCAGTCGATCGGCCTCCGCGAGCACGCCTTCGAGCTCGTCGCCGACGCCAGCCTCTCGCAGCAGTACCCGCACGCTCTCGATGTCGTCGCGGCGATGACACAGGCGCAGCCAGGCCGACGAGGCCTCGCTCATGTCGGCCGAGAGCGTGTCGAACAGGTCCTCGAGATCGTCGCGAAGGGTCGCGGCACGACGTACCGCCTGCTGCTCGAGCGCCACCTTGGATGCCGTGTCGAGGGCACGCGCCCAGCGCCGCGGCGCCAGTTCCGACTCGCTCACCAGTTCCTGAAGCCGCCCGGCTGCGATGAGCGCCGCGACGTCCTTGGTCTCCGACTCCGAGAGCCGCGCCAGCTGGCCGGCCAGCGTCGTCTGCGTCCATGCGTCGGCGTCAGCGCCGGCCTGCACTTCGTCATGCATCCACGTGTCCTTCGCGTTCACGTTCCATTCCTCGAGCGGTGGCGCCGACCACCTGTAGATCGGCTGGAGCCGCAGCGCGGCGCTCTCGGTGTAACCGACTACCAGCGGCATCCCGCCGAGACTCTCGATCAGGAAGCGGCCCTGCTGCGCCAGCTCGACGCGTGCCATACCGGCCGCGTCGGCGACGTGCGCCGGCTCACCTCGCAACCCCGGTCGGACCTGAAACGGCGTGCCGTGCCTCGATATGACGCGCACCGCTCGCGCGCCAGGCTCGAGTTCGAGTCGCATGCCGAGCGTGTCGAGTGTGGGACTGGGCGCGGCCTGGGGCGGGGCGGGCCGGCGCACTCCGGCCGTCAGCGCCTGCTGGGGCCCCGTGCCCGGCAACGGCAGGTGCTCGGCGGGACCGAGCATGGCGCGCGAGATGCCAATCGCGTCGAGTTCGTCCTGGATCTTCGTGTTCATGCCGACATCGCCTCGTCTTCCGGAGGGGGGTGCGTGTCGCCGTGCTGCACGCGCGGCGCGAAATCGAAGACCGCGACAGCGCGCACCGCGGCCTCGAGCTCGGGCGCCAGCGCGGCGCCAGCCAGCCACGCCGACAGGCGCGGCACGTCGTCGGGGCGATGGCGTGGAACTTCCAGCAGGTAGCCGCGGGCCCGCTTCTGCCGCTGGTAGATGCGGTTGCGCGTCCGCACGTACGTGTCGCCGTCGCGCTGCTCGCGCGCGACGATCTCGTCGATCGTGGTCGTCTCGCGGGCGATCGCACGGATGTCGCGCACGTTGACGAGGAAGCCCTCTCCCTCGCGCAGCGTCGTCGCAATCGCGGGTATGGCCTCGTCGTACAGCACCGACTCGGCCCCGGCGAGCAGCGCCGCCCCTGCCATGTGGCTCTCCCGCTCGATCAGCACCGCCCTGACGTCGGCGGTCGGATCGCGCAGTTCACGATCGCCGTGGTCGTCGTCCTCGGCGGTCGTCGACGTGAGGCGCCGGCGGTCCTCGCCCTCGCGGCTCAACCCGTCGCGCCAACGGTTCTTCAGCGCCGTGACGAGGTAGGCGGTCGCCTCGCCGTCGCTGGCCGTGTAACGCCGCGGGCCGGGACGGTTCTTCATCAACCGTACGACGACGTCGTTGACGACGTCGTCCCGGTGCGATTCGGGCACGACGCGGCGGGCCAGCGTCGTGAGCGACGCGTAGATCAGCTCGATTGCCGCCTGCCGCTGCGCGTCCTCCTCGCGGGAGAGCGCGCGGTCGGGCGGGGCCATCATGACGAGAGCATCCGACAGGGTCATACCCAGGACGTGTGGCTCCTTCGAATCGCGCCCGCAGGCACGCACGGGTGCGTCGCCGCCCAGCCCCGCGGGATCGGCCGCGCGGCGGGGCGCACACGAGCAGCAGACGGGGGCCGCTGCTCGGATCTGACGGCAGGCTGCGCCCCGAGGACTACCGCGGGCCCGGGGCGACCCGAACGACGCCCCGGTCCGCCTCGAGCAGGGCGCGGGCCGCCGCGGTAATCGCTGGGACGTGCCCGGATCCAAGGTTACTCAGCAGTGGCAGCAACGGGCCCGTCTCGGCGATGCCGGCGCTGGCGACGGCCTGATGCAGCACGCGGATGGGGTTGATCGCATTGCGCAGATCTTCCAGCGGTTTAAAGACCGCGCGGATGCGCTCCGCTTCGTCCCAGTCCTGACGCCGCACGGCCGCGAGCATCGCCTGCGACAGCCGCGGCGCCACGCACACACAGCCGCTGGTGAAGCCGCCGAGGCCGAAATCGCGGGTATGGATGATGGCCGGCTGCTCGCCGATGCCGCTGATGATCCGTGAGGTGTCCACGAGCGACACCAACCGGCACAGGTAGGAGTCGCTCGCGGTGTCGGGCCGCACGACCGCGTACTTGATGGCCGCGACGATGCCCTCGCGGTCGAGTGCGGCGATCTCTTCCGGCTCGATGTAGCCATCGTCCTTCACGTACACGATGACCGGCACGCCTGCCGCCGCGGCGAAGTCGCGGATGCCATTGGCCACGCCCTCGCTCGTGGTGATGCCGCGCTGCGGCAGCACCATCACGGCGGGGAAGGCGTGGCGACGGATCGCCTTCGCCTGCTCGAGCAGCAGCCCGTATGTCGGCCCGGCCGACGGCACCACGAGCGTGTCCTCGCCCGCGAGTCGCGCCAGCATCGAGAGCGCGGCGTCGTATTCGGAGAGCGGCAGGTGGTAGAAGTTCGCGTTGCCGCCGTAGAGCAGCAGCGACACGCCGCCGGCCTCGAGGTGGCCAATGATGCGGGCGTTGGCGTCCTCCGCGAGCGCGCGGTCGGCATCCCGCGCGAGCGGGGGCACGGCCATGACGGAGCGATGGAAGTGCGCCGCGGTCAGTGGGGAAGTGAGCATCGGGGAGAAGGGGGAAGGAGAGAATTTCAGAATTTCAGAATTTCAGAATGGCTTGACTGCAGGATCACGATACCGCCAACCCGAAGACCAGCAGGTGATGAATGGCGTTCCGACGTTCGCGGAGCGAAATGGTGCAATTCTGCAATTCTGCAATTTCCAGGTACTCAGTAGATATCCGGCTCAGGCGTCGGCCCGCAGTCGCCACGCGCCAGACAGGTGAAGTCGCAGCCGTCCGGGGCCTGCGTAATCT
>JAEYZV010000488.1 GCA_023427865.1 Acidobacteriota bacterium | reverse complement strand
GTGGATGGAAACGAATGCCGTGCCGATCAGGCTGTCCGACGGCGGAACGGCGCAGTTGGGCGTGACGCGGGACGTGACTTCGCGCAAGGCGATGGAGAAAGAGCGCGAGGAACTCCTGGAAGCGGAGCGCGCCGCGCGGAGCGAGGCGGAACGCGTGAGTTTGATGAAGGACGAGTTCCTGGCGACGCTGTCGCACGAGCTGCGCACCCCGCTGAATGCGGTCCTCGGCTACGTCCGGATGCTGCAAACCGGCATCATCGGGCCGGACCGACAGCAGGCCGCCATCGAGACGATCGAGCGCAATGCCTCCGCGCTGGCGCAGATCGTCGAGGACGTCCTCGACGTGTCGCGCGTGGTCACGGGCAAGATCCTCCTGACGATGCAACCGGTGGACATCGCCACCGTGACCAGCCATGCCGTCGAAGCCGTGCGTCCCGCGGCCGAGGCCAAAGGGCTGGTGTTGACGCTCACGGCCGACGGCCGCCCCTGCAGCGTCTCGGGGGATCCCGATCGCCTGCAGCAGGTGATCTGGAACCTGCTCTCCAACTCGGTGAAGTTCACGCCGCGCGGCGGGCACGTGGATGTCGTCGTGCGGCGCGGCGACGCGAACGCCGAGGTCGTGGTGCGAGACACCGGAATCGGCATCGCCCCATCCTTCCTCCCGCACGTGTTCGAACGCTTCCGGCAGGCGGATGGTGGCAGCCTGCGCGGGCAGGGCGGGCTCGGGCTGGGGTTGTCCATCGCCAGGCATCTCGTCGAGCTGCACGGAGGCGTGCTCGAAGCCGCCAGCGAGGGCGAACAGCACGGCTCGACGTTCACGGTTTCCCTGCCGTTGCTCGACCTTTAGCGTGCGCGCATCGACTGGCCCGGCTGGGACAGCCGGCCCTACCGGAACTCGGCCGAGTCTACGTACGGTAGGGCCCACTCTCCGAGCGTGGCCGATGGCCCGGCTGGGACAGCCGGCCCTACCCACAACGCCTGCGAGCCCCGGTACGGTAGGGCCCGCTCTCCGAGCGTGGCCGACGGCCCGGCTGGGACAGCCGGCCCACCCACAACGCCTGCGAGCCTCTGTACGGTAGGGCCCACTCTCCGAGCGTGGCCGATGGCCCGGCTGGGACAGCCGGCCCTACCAACACGCTGGCCGCCCTCTGGGACAGCCGGCCCTACCAAGACACTGCGCTTCATCGTGCCGTGTTATGTTCCGACCAGATCTGCGCGGTTTTCAGCTCCCCAGCTCATCCGGCGCGGTGCACTGGCAGACGTGTCGCTGGCACATGCGGTCAGCGACCTGTTGCACGTGCGCCCGGATGCATTCGCGCTACGACAGCCGACGCCATGGACACCATCGCCACGACGCCCACAACCTCCCGGATCGACTCCGACGCCGTTGCCGCGGCGACTCAGGCCGGCGGCGGCGCCGCTGCGCCGCCAGCGCCGCCCGATCCGTTCACGCGGCAGCTGCTCGAAGCCATGCTCGCCCTTCGTGACGGCGATTTCGACGTCCGCCTGCCGCCCGATTCGATCGGCCTCGAGGGCCGCCTTGCCGATGCGTTCAACGACATCGCGGTGATCACGCAGCGCCGGGCCCGCGAGACGGCGCGCATGGCGCGCATGGTCGGCAAGGAAGGCAAGCTCAAGCAGCGCATGGCCGTCCCCGGCGTCGTCGGGGGCTGGGCCGACGAGGTCGCCGCGATCAACACGCTGATCGACGACCTGGTCTGGCCGACGACCGAGGTCACCCGCGCGGTCGGCGCCGTCGCAAAGGGCGACCTCGGGCAGGCGATGGCGCTGGAGGTGGACGGGCGCCCGCTCGAGGGCGAGTTCCTCAGGTCCGCCAAGCTGGTCAACAAGATGATCGACCAGCTGTCGGTCTTCACCTCCGAGGTGACGCGCGTGGCGCGCGAGGTGGGCACGGAGGGCAAGCTCGGGGGCCAGGCGCAGGTGAAGGGCGTGTCGGGCGTCTGGAAGGAACTCACCGAGTCGGTCAACCAGATGGCCGGCAACCTCACCGCACAGGTCCGCAACATCGCCGAGGTGACGATTGCGGTGGCCAACGGCGATCTGTCCAAGAAGATCACCGTGGACGTCCGCGGCGAGATCCTGCAGCTGAAGGAAGCCATCAACACGATGGTCGATCAGCTGCGTGGCTTCGCGGCCGAAGTCACGCGCGTGGCGCGCGAGGTGGGCACGGAGGGCAAGCTCGGCGGCCAGGCCGTGGTGCCCGGTGTGGCGGGTACGTGGAAGGATCTGACCGACTCGGTCAACGCGATGGCCTCGAACCTGACCGCGCAGGTCCGCAACATCGCGGGCGTGACCACGGCAGTGGCGCGCGGCGACCTGTCGCGCAAGATCACCGTGGACGTCAAGGGCGAGATTCTCGAGCTGAAGGACACCATCAACACGATGGTCGACCAGCTCAACGCATTCGCCTCCGAAGTGAGCCGCGTGGCGCGCGAAGTGGGCACCGAGGGCAAGCTCGGCGGCCGCGCGGAGGTGCCCGACGTCGCCGGCACCTGGAAGGACCTCACCGACTCGGTCAACGCGATGGGGGCGAACCTCACCGCACAGGTCCGCAACATCGCGGAGGTGACGACGGCGGTGGCGCGCGGCGACCTGTCGCGCAAGATCACCGTGGACGTCAAGGGCGAGATCCTCGAACTGAAGGACACCATCAACACGATGGTCGATCAGCTCAACGGGTTCGCCTCGGAAGTGACGCGTGTGGCGCGCGAGGTCGGCACGGAGGGCAAGCTCGGAGGCCAGGCGGTCGTGCCCGGCGTGGCCGGCACGTGGAAGAACCTGACCGACTCGGTCAACTCGATGGCGTCGAACCTGACCGGGCAGGTGCGCAACATCGCCGACGTCGCAACGGCCATCGCGCGCGGCGACCTCTCGCGCAAGATCACCGTGGACGTGAAGGGCGAGATCCTCGAGCTGAAGAACACCATCAACACGATGGTCGATCAGCTCAACGGGTTCGCGTCGGAAGTGACGCGCGTGGCTCGCGAGGTCGGCACCGAAGGCAAGCTCGGTGGGCAGGCGCTCGTGCCCGGCGTCGCCGGTACGTGGAAGGACCTGACCGACAACGTCAACTTCATGGCGTCGAACCTGACCGGGCAGGTGCGCAACATCGCCGACGTCGCGACCGCCATCGCGCGCGGCGACCTGTCGCGCAAGATCACCGTCGACGTCAAGGGCGAGATCCTGCAGTTGAAGAACACCATCAACACGATGGTCGATCAGCTCAACGCGTTCGCCTCGGAAGTGAGCCGCGTGGCGCGCGAAGTCGGTACCGACGGCAAGCTCGGGGGCCAGGCCGAGGTGCCGGGTGTCGCCGGCACGTGGAAGGACCTCACCGACAACGTCAACTCGATGGCGTCCAACCTGACCGGGCAGGTGCGCAACATCGCCGAGGTGACCATCGCCGTGGCCAACGGCGACCTGTCGCGCAAGATCACGGTGGACGTCAAGGGCGAGATCCTCGAGCTGAAGAACACCATCAACACGATGGTCGATCAGCTCAACGCGTTCGCTTCGGAAGTGACCCGCGTGGCGCGCGAGGTCGGCACCGAGGGCCGGCTCGGCGTGCAGGCCGTGGTGCCCGGTGTGGCCGGCACGTGGAAAGACCTCCCCGACTCGGTGAACGTGATGGGCGCCAACCTCACCGGCCAGGTGCGCAACATCGCGGAGGTCGCGACGGCGGTGGCCCGGGGCGACCTGTCGCGCAAGATCACGGTGGACGTCAAGGGCGAGATCCTCGAGCTGAAGAACACCATCAACACGATGGTCGATCAGCTCAACGCGTTCGCCTCCGAGGTGAGCCGCGTGGCCCGCGAGGTCGGCACCGACGGCAAGCTCGGCGGCCAGGCGCAGGTGCCCGGGGTGGCCGGCACCTGGAAGGACCTCACCGACAACGTCAACCAGATGGCCGGCAACCTCACCGCGCAGGTCCGCAACATCGCGGACGTGACGGTGGCGGTCGCCAACGGCGACCTCTCGAAGAAGATCACCGTCGACGTGCGCGGGGAGATCCTGCAGCTGAAGGAAACCATCAACACGATGGTGGAGCAGCTGCGCTCGTTCGCGGCGGAAGTGACGCGCGTGGCGCGCGAGGTCGGCACGGAAGGCAAGCTCGGTGGCCAGGCGGAAGTGCCGGGCGTGGCCGGCACCTGGAAGGACCTCACCGACAACGTCAACTCGATGGCGTCCAACCTGACGGGGCAGGTGCGCAACATCGCCGACGTGGCGACGTCCATCGCGCGCGGCGACCTGTCGCGCAAGATCACGGTGGACGTGAAGGGCGAAATCCTCGAGCTGAAGAACACCATCAACACGATGGTCGATCAGCTCAACGGGTTCGCGTCGGAAGTGACGCGCGTGGCTCGCGAGGTCGGCACCGAAGGCAAGCTCGGTGGGCAGGCG
>JAEYZV010000413.1 GCA_023427865.1 Acidobacteriota bacterium | reverse complement strand
GGACGGAGGAGTGAAGAAAGGAGAAAGGAGGAAGGAGGAAGGAGGAAGGAGGAAGGACCGCGGGCGAAGGACCGAGGAGGACTCACAAGTCATCGCGCGCTGATCAGGGCCGAGGCGATGCGCCATCCGTCGTCGCGCGTCTTTTCGAGCTGGAACGTCCAGTGGCGCGGTTCGACGCGAGGCGTACGGTCGCCCATGCGCGGGACGTACCTCGCCGACCCCGTGCATGCGGCTCGCGCTTCCCTGCCCTGCACGGAAACCTCACAGCGACCGAGCACGACCTCCTGCGACTCCAGTTCATCGAAGGCGCGGGCGAGCGCGCGCACGTCGACCGACGGCCACACCGCGCGTGCGGCACGAGCATCCAGACGTGTATAGGCGGCGCCGTACTGCTGCAGCACCGCGCGCACCGCGGGTTCGTCCATCGGCGGCATCGAGGACGGAATGGCACCAGCCGGTTCCACGCGCGCCTCACCGCTGGCCGCGCGCGGCGCCTCCGCTATCCCGGCCGCGGGCTCACGGAGCGCGCGAGGCGCTGCGGGCACGCTCACCGCAACGGGGACGGCCGCTACTTCGCCGGCGAGCGACGGCGTCGTCGGGAACGCCAGAGGCCGTGGCGGCTGGACCAGCATTTCGTCTGCACGGTGATCGGGTGCGGGAGGCATGGACGCCGGCGGGTGCGCGGCGGCGGTACTCATTGCCATATCGTCGGAACGCGACACGTCGAGGGGACGGACTGCCTGTCGTCCCGATCGTACCGTGTCGGCCTCCGCCTGGTTGGCATCCGATGGCCGCCCGGGCGCACCGAGCAACGCCGGTTCGTGCACCGGAGCCGGCGGTCCTGCAACTGCGTCCGTGTTGCCAGGCGCGGTAGTGTTGCCGCCTTCGCTCCGTTCCGCCAGAGGAGCCACAGGGCGTCCGGCGGCGGTTTCGTCAGGCGCGAACTCGACGGCGACGCCGACGGCGAGCAGGCAGGCAGCAGCCATGCCTACCGGCATCGCGTGTCGCCGGATCCGTCGAGCGAGAGATGGCGCGACTGCAGAGAGGGTGGCTGCAGCGAACGCGTCGGGGTCGCTTGAAGGGAGATGCTGCGGCCCCGCGTCCTGGGGCGGCTGCACGGGCATCCGCGCGTGCGTCGTCTCGACACACACGATGCCCGCGAGGTCCTCCTCCGAGGGCGGCCACTGCCACGCGGCAGTGCCCGCCCGCTCGGAGGGAGGGTCGAGCCCCGCGCCCGTCGCTGGGCGCTCGGTGCTCACACGCCGGTCGTCGAGCCACCCGACGGCGGCGAGGCGGTGGTGCTGCCCGTGGCCTCCGTCCCGCTTGCCCGGGCCGTCGTCTCGGTGTCGCGGTTCGACTCGCCGATGCCGGCAAGGCCCGCCACCGATTGCACCTTCTCGCGCACCTGATCCTTGAGGTGGTGCGCCTGGTCGTTCGCCTTGTCGATGAGGGCGTCGCGCGAGGCGCCCATCACCTGGTCCTCGGCACGTGTCCGCGGCACGCTCAGGCCGACGACGGCGCCCGCCGCCAGTGCGGCGACCCCGACGGCCATCGGGTTCTCGTGCATCCAGCGGTCCAGTTGCGAGGACGTGCGGTAGCGCGCCGTGCGCATGCGCTGCGACACGTCGCGCGACATCGCGTTGGCGCGCTCCTGTGCCGAGTGCAACGACTCGCTTACCTGTTCGCCGAGCTCGTGCGCCTTCTCGCGAGCCTGCCTGGACACGTCACGCGCCGCATCGCGTGCCCTGGACGTCGCCGAGCCGATCGAGGACGTCGAATCGGCATCGTAGCCCTCCTCGCCGTAGCCGTAGGCCGAGCGGACGCCCATCGTGTCGTAGCTCCCGCTCGCCGACCGGCGGTTCCAGAGCATGTATCCGATGCTTGCCGCGGCGATGGACGCGGGGATCGGGTTGTCGCGAAGTATCCGCATCCAGCCGCCACTGCGGCCGTCGCCCCACGAACGATCGGATCGCCAGTCGTCGCCGCCGCGCACCTCCAGAGAGGCGTAGTCGCGGTCGTAGGTCACGTCTGCATCATCCCAGTCGTACATGTCGTCGTTGCTCCAGGTCTGCCGGTTGGACGAGCGGCGCATCAGCCACCACACCAAGCCGGCGCCCGCGCCCGCCAGGGCCGCGGGGATGGGGTGCTCGCGCACCTGTTCGACGGCGACGCCAGCCGCTTGCTGCGCGCGCCCCGCGACCTGCGTCGCGGTGTCGCCGGCCGAGCCCATCAAGTGCTGCACGCGTCCGACGGTGGCCTCACGCACCGAGGCTTTCGCCTGATCGGCGATGTGCTGCGGGCTGAGGCGTTGCTGCAGCTCGTTGAGCGTGTCGCTCATGCCCTCGCGCGTACGCTCGATCTGCTGCTTGATTTCTTCGGGGTCGTCGCTCACGGGCGCCGACGCCGCGACGGCGGGCCCCGGCGACCCGGTTCCCGCGCCGGCTACTGTCGTCCGGCTGCTCGTGGTGCCGATCCCGGCCGCGGTGGCCGCTCGCACGGTAGCGTCGTCGATCTCGGAAGAGGTCGACGGCGTGGTGACAGGCAGGTCGGGGGCGGTCGGCGCTACGGGCGGCCTTACCTGGTCTCGTTCTTCAGCCACTGTGCCGTCTCCTTGAGGGAATCCACGGTTTCGACCGGCGTCATCGGCTGCTTCATCTTCTGCAGGCCGTTACGGACGAGCATGTAGCCGACTGCGGCGAGCAGCACGGCGGTCAGGCCAGCCGCCGCCCACGCATCCAGCCCGAGTTGCACGAGCAGGAGGACGATCGTGGCGACGAATGTGAGCAACGCGGCGTTGACGATGGCGCCGCCGGCGCCGAGCATGGCGCCGCCGCGGCCGGCCTGCGCTGCCTTCTGCGACAACTCCGTCCGTGCGAGCTGGACCTCCTGCCGAATCAGCAGCGAGGTCTTCTGCGACAGGTCGGAGAACAGCTCCCCGAGCGATCGCTCATTGCGTGGTGCTTCCATGGCGTTCTCTCCTTGCGACCGACCTGCAGCGGGCCCTCAGCTGGTGATGCCCGGCGCCGGATCCGTGGTCAGGCCGCCCGACGGACGCGACAGATCGTCGGGCCGCGCCAGATCGCCTGAGGCGCCCTGCCCCGTCGTGCCGGTGAACCCGGTACCACCGACGAGGCTTCGACTGGCAAAGTCACCATCGTCGAAGCGGTAGTCGCGGGTGCGCATCTCGCTCGTGGTGCCAGAGCTCTTCAGGAAGCGCGCGAGGCCGAGTCCAAGGAGGAACGCGCCGCCGACGAACGCCGACGGGTTGCGCCGCGCGAACTGCTCGAGGTCGCGCATCATCTCCTCGGGATCCTTGTCGCGCATGCGATCGGCGAAGTGCTGGATCTGATCCACGGCCTTGTCGGCATACGTGGCCAGCGTCTGGTTCTCCGCTCGCATGTGCTCCCCGGCCTGGCGGATGGCCGAGGCGATCGAACCGAGGCCCTCGGCCGCGCGCTCCTTCTGCTCGTTGACGCGGGTGGACGCCTGCTGCTTGACCTTGTCGATCACGCCGACGGCGCGTGGGAACTGGCGCGTACCGGCGTCGGCGTTTCCGCCGCCCTGACTCGTGTCGGCTGCGGTCGTCCCGAACGTGTCCGGCCCGCTCCCGGGACTGGCCCCTACTCCACGGGCACCCGGCAGTGTCTCGCCGCTCTCCCCGGGCATCGCCGGCTGATCGGGCAGGCTGTTGCCGAGCCCGGTGCTACGCCCCTGCCCCGCTTCCCCGCCGACACGGCCCTTGCGGCCGGAACCCGTGCCGGACTCGGGCAGGTTCGCTCCTGGAATTGCTCTATGCGTCGCCATTCGCTGCCTCTCCTGTGGTGGTGATTCGTCCGTGCACACGATCGCGCACCGGAACGTGCTTCATTGAGTCCAGTCAAAGGAAGAACCGTGCCACGCGGCCACCGCGCGGTTTTCCCGCAGCGCGCGAGCACATGCGGCCAGTGCGGCGGGAACGGCCCACGGCCGGGCCATGAGCAGCTGTCGTGAACGACGACACATGCGGCGTGGGCGTGCCGCCGAGGTTCACCGACGTGCTTGCGTAAGGCAGAGTTCACGCGTGCGGCATCGTGCGTGCAACGGCTGGCGACGGAGGACGCATGCCACAGCAGAGGGTTCCACCGAACACGGTGACGGTCACGCCGATTGCCGATGGGCTGGCCTACGTGTACGGCCGGGTCGTCGGCGGCAGGGCCACGGGCGCGCCGAGCTGGGAGTATCTCGGCAGCAGCACGTCGCGTGATGACGTGCTCGAACAGGCCCGGCGTGCGGCCCACGGTGGCCAGGTGCGCGTCGACGAACTGCCGTCCTCGATGGCTGACGTTCAGGCAGGGATCGCGCCCACGCGGCCACCCGCGGATTCCTGACCACGCATGCCGCACGCCGGCCGCGATCCGGGGGCCCCGCGCCGCTGTCGCCGTCGCTGTTCAACCGCCATACGGCGTGTCGGCTACGGGTGCTGTCCGGAGCAGTCGTCGTGCGTCATCGGAACAGCCCGCGTATGCGCCGCGCCAGTTCCGCACCCCATCCCTCGATCGTGCGCGTGACACGCTGGCGCAAGCTGCCGCGATGGACCGCGCACAAGCGGCTGGGGGCCTCGTCGCCGCGCTTGAGGTATTCCGTGTACACGGGGCAGCCGTCCACGGCGCGCAGGTACGACACGCGGCAGAGGATCTCTTCATGAAGACCGGCGGGGCGCTCGAAGGCCGCCGGAGGGCGGACACGCGCGGCGCGACGCATGAAGTCGGCCCAGATTGGCAACGCGTACCGCGACCCATAGGCGTCACGGCCGATGGTGGCGGGCTGATCGAAGCCGACCCAGACGCCGACCACCAGTGATGAGGAGAAGCCGACGAACCAGGCGTCCTTGAAGTCATCGGTCGTGCCCGTCTTCCCGCCGACCGGAAACCGCACGCCCATCCGTCGCGCCTGCGATGCCGTGCCTCGCTGCACGACGTCCTGGAGCATGCTCACCATCTGGAAGGCCACCTCCGGCGCAAGCACGTTCTCCTGCCGGGCGGGATTGGAGAACGCCACGCTGCCATCGGCATCGAAGATGCGCACCAGCCCACGCGGGCGCACGGCGCGGCCGCCGTTGGGGAACATCGCGAAGGCCGTCGTCAACTCGAGCGGCGTCACGAGCCCGGTCCCGAGCGCAAGCGACGGGACATTCGGGAGATCCCGCAATCCGGCGTCACTCGCCAGCCGCATCACGCGGCGGGTCCCGACGCGCTGCTGCAGCAGCGTCGCGGCGCGGTTGTCGGACTCGAGCAGGGCCGCGCGCAGCGTGAGCGACGGCTCGGTCCGTCCCGAGGCGTTCTGTGGCGCCCATTCGTCGGGCCCCTGGGGGACAATCGCGTCCAGCCCTTCGAGCACGCTCACGGGCGAGAAGCCCTGCGCCAGCGCCGCGGCGAAGACCAACGGCTTGAACGCCGACCCCGGCTGCCTGCGGCTTCGCGTTGCGCGATTGAAGGGGGACGTCGCGGGATCGCGGCCGCCGGTCAGCGCCAGCACGTCACCAGTCTCCGGATCCATGGCGACGAGCGCGGCCTGCAGGTCGCGCTTGCCGAACCGTGCGAGCCCCTCCCGCACCACGCGGTCGGCCGCCTCCTGCAGCGCCGGCACGATGGTCGTGTCCACGCGCCACTCCGGTGGGTGATCGCCGCCGAGGCTGTCTCGGAACAGCTGCCGCACGTAGGCGCGTGCGTAGGCGTCCGGCGCGGTGCTGGTGGGACGGTACGGGCGCACGCGGAGGCGGGCGCGCCGGGCCGCCTGTTCCTCGGCCGGCGTAATGAAACCTGCCTCGCGCATGCGCGCCAGCACGACGTGGCTGCGCTCGAGGGCCGCGTCGAAGTTGGACCAGGGCGACAGCGAGGCAGGCGCCTTCGCGAGTCCGGCGATGAAGGCGCTCTCGGCGAGCGACAGCGACCTGGCGGGCTTGCCGAACACCCGGCGCGACATCGGTTCCACGCCGTACACGCCGGCGCTGAGATAGATGCGATTGAGGTACAGCTCGAGGATCTGGTCCTTGGTGAGCTGCAGCTCCATCTGCACCGCGAGCATGGCCTCCCGGGCCTTGCGGATGTAGCTCTTGCGGTTGGAGAGGAACAGCGTCCGCGCCAGCTGCTGCGTCAAGGTGCTGGCGCCCTCCGACCGGCCGCCGAAGGTGTTGCGGACGATCGCACGCCCGAGTCCGATCGGGTCGATGCCGGGATGGAAGTAGAAACGGTGATCCTCGATGGCGATGAACGCCTGCTGCAGGTGCGGCGCGATGGCCGAGAGCTGGACGTCCTGCCGCTGTTCGTCGAGGCGGAACCACCGCCGGCCATCCGCGGTGTGGAACCAGGTGTCGCCCACGCCCCGCGTCAGCTTGTGGACGGCCCAGCTCTGCTTGGCACTCCACGCCATCAACACGACGCCGGCCACGACCCCGGCCAGCACCACGAGCCGGATGCCGCGTGGTTGCCCGGCGAGCCATTCCCGGAAACCGCGTATCACCTCCGTAGTGTCGCATTCCGTCCGGTCGCGAGCGGCGGAGCCGGGCGTCGTACCATGGACGGCTCGAGGAGACGCTCACACATGACACGGGCCCACAGCACCGGGGTCGCTGCCGCGGCGGCCGCCCTGTTCCTCTCATCCCAGTTCGCGAGCGCCCAGTCGCACGCTCATCACTGCCTCGACCGGGCCTGCCACGTCGACGCGCTGTTTGCACCCGCGCAGGACGGCGGAGACGGCGGGACCCCGACGACGCCGCCGCGGTATGGCACGTGGGGCATCGACATCACGGGCATGGACCGGTCGGTCGAGCCCGGGGACGACTTCTTCAAGTACGCCAACGGCGCCTGGGCGGCACGCACCACCATCCCTGCCGACCGCACCACGTACGGGGCGTTCGCGGTGCTGCGCGACGTCGCCGAGGTGCAGGTGCGCGGACTCGTCGAGGATTGGGCGGGTACCCGGACGCTGAAGCCGGGTTCCGACGAAGCGAAGGTGGCCGCGCTCTACCGCGCGTTCATGAACGAGGCCGCCATCGAGCAGCGTGACGCCGCGCCCGTGCAGCCGAAGCTTCGAGCGATCCGCGCCGCCACCACACGCGAGGCGCTGGCCACGCTCATGGGCCAGGCGCGGCGGGGCGCGGGCGCCTCGTTCTTCGGCGCCAGCGTCTACGACGACCTGAAGGATCCCGAGCGGTATGCGTTGTACCTCGGCCAGAGCGGACTGGGCCTGCCCGACCGCGAGTTCTACCTGCGCGAGAACTTCGCCAAGCAGAAGGCCGAATACGAGCGGTACGTCGCACGCATCCTGACGCTTGCCGGCTGGGCGACCCCCGAGGTTCATGCCTCCGCCATCGTCGCGCTCGAGACGACGATCGCCGAAGCGCACTGGCCGAGGGCCGAGAGCCGCAACCGCGACAAGACGTACAACCCGACCACGTGGACCGAGCTCGCCTCGACCGCAGCCGGGTTCCCGTGGGAGGCGTGGGCCACGGCGGGCGGCATCGGCACGGCTGCAAAGGTCGTGGTGGCGCAGAACACCGCGTTTCCGAAGATCGCGGCGATCTTCGCCGACACACCGGTCGACACGCTGCAGGCGTGGCAGGCCTTCCACACGGTCGATCAAGCCGCGCCGTACCTCTCGTCGCGGTTCGTCACGGCGCAGTGGGAGTTCCGCTCGAAGTTCCTCCAGGGCGCGCAGGAGCAGCGCGCGCGCTGGAAGCGCGGCGTGAGCGTGGCGGAGAACGCCATGGGTGAAGCCATCGGCCGGACGTACGTCTCGCAGTTCTTCCCGCCGGAGTCGAAGGCCAAGATGGAGCAACTGGTCGCCGACCTGCGTGTGGCCATGCGGCGGCGCATCGAGGCGCTCGACTGGATGGAGCCGTCGACCAAGGCGGCGGCGCTCGAGAAGCTCGCGGCGTTCAACGTGAAGATCGGCTACCCGACGAAGTGGCGTGATTACGCGGGGCTCGAGGTCAGCGACGACGATCCGTTCGGCAACAGCGAACGGGCGGCGGCCTTCGAGTGGGAGTACGACGTCGAGCGGATCGGCAAGGAGGTCGACGACGAGGAGTGGAGCATGACGCCGCAGACGGTCAACGCGTACTACTCGTCGGCCAAGAACGAGATCGTGTTCCCCGCCGCCATCCTGCAACCGCCGTTCTTCGACCCGCAGGCCGATCCGGCCGTGAACTACGGTGGCATCGGCGGCGTGATCGGCCACGAGATCACCCCCGGATGCGACGATCCGGGCCGCAAGGCCGACGCCAAGGGCGTGCTCCGCGACTGGTGGACGCCGGCCGACGCCAAGCGCTTCGAGGCGCAGGCGGACATCCTCGGCGCACAGTACGAGGCGTACGAGTTCCCGTCACTGCCGGGCCTGAAGCTCACCGCCCGCGTGGGGATGGGCGAGAACATCGCCGACCTCGGGGGCGTGCTGCTCGGACTCGAGGCCTATCGCCTCTCATTGAAGGGCAACAGCGCGCCCGTCCTCGACGGCTTCAGCGGCGCGCAGCGCGTGTTCCTGGGCTGGGCGCAGGTGTGGAGGACGATGTCGCGCGACGATGCGCTCAGGCAGCAGATCGTCAATGGCCCGCACTCGCCCGGCTTCATCCGCGCCTTCGCGCCGTTGCGCAACGTCGACGCCTGGTACGAGGCGTTCGACGTGAAGCCGGGAGACGAGCTGTACATCGCACCCGACAGGCGCGCACGGATCTGGTAAGTATCAGGTAACAGGTGGACAGGCGCCAGGTAGCAGGGGCAGGTAACAGACCTCCTGCCCTCCTGTCCTCCTGGCTTCCTGGCTCCCCTGCCTTCCTGGATCCCTGTCCTCCTGGCCCCCTGTTCCCTGGTTCCCTGTCCTCCTGTTACCTGAGCCTGCGCCTGCGCCTACTGCGGATAGACGAACGTGCGCGCTTCGTCGGCCCCGACGTCGCGCCCGCCGCCATACGGACGAGCCTGGCCGCCGTGGTCGTCAGGCACGCTTGCGATCGCTGCCGCGGCATCGACAGGCACGGTGGCCGTCGAGACGAGGCGGAGATCGCCGGTCGACGCCGACGCGAACCAGGAAGCTTTCGCGGTGGTGACGTTCGTGTCTTCGACGCCAGTCGCCCCTTCGAGCCCATCGACCGGCGCGTCGGTCAGGTTGTTGGCCACGATCGTCCGCGTCGTGTCAGGGTACCGGTATTCGATGGCGAGCGGCGCCGTGCCTTGCAGCAGTACCGTGTTGAAGATCACGGAGGTGCTGGGCGAGTCCAGCACGCTGATGGCCGTGCCGCCGCCCTTGACCGCGGTCGACCTCACGATCATGTTGTTGCGTGCCCAGCCGCCGGTGTGCGGATTGGGTGTCGCCTTCGACATGCCCAGCACGATTTCGCGCGAGCAGTTGACGAACGTGTTGCCATCCACCTGCGTGTGGCTCGACGCCTGCCAGGCCACGACCGCCGGCCCGAGCCGCTGCACCGAGGACGGCGCGGGATTCGTGAAGACGTTGTAGCGGATGCGCCACGACCCGGCACGTTGCAGGTCGACGCCGGAGCGGTAGTCGGTACGCGCCCCCTCGTAGAAGAAGCGCGAGTACTGGACCGCGCCGGCCAGCATCTGCGTGCCCGCCTTTGTCGACCCACCGATCAGGAAGCGCCCGTCGCTGTACACGCGCACGTTGTGGACGAGCACGGTGTGCGCGTCCTGCAGCACGAGCGGCGTACCCGGGAAGCCTTTCAGCGTCAGGTTCGCGATCGTGAGGCCCGTGATGCCGCCGGCCGTGCGTATGCCGTCCAGTGCGCCCGTGCTGCTCGTGAGGCCGGGCCCCACGATCGTCACGTCCGCGGCATTGGCCGTCGCGCCGCGCAGTCCGATGTTCTTGAACGCGCCGGCGATCTTCAGCGTCGCCGACAGCTTGTACGTGCCTTTCGCGAGCACGATGGTCGTGTTCGACTTGATGGCCTTCACCGCTTTGGCCAGTTGCGTCGTCGTCGAGACCTTGACGATGGTCCCTGAGGGCGATGCGACCTCCGGCACCGGCCGCAGCGCCGAACCCGAGGGCATGCCTACCGGCAGGGGCGTCGGTTCGGTGGGCGTCTCGGTCTCAGGCGGCGGAGGTGGCGGCGTCGACGGAGTCGTCGGCGCCGTGACGCTGACGCTCACCTGGTTGGTCGGCGCGCTGCGCATGCCGCTCGCATCCACCGCCTTGACGACGAAGTAGTAGGTCGTGCCGACCGTCAGGTTCTGGATGTCGGCCGTAGTCGTCGTGCCGGCGACGAGCGTCTCCTTCGTGTAGGTGCCGGACTTGGTGCCGTGGAGCACGACGTACGCGGCCACGACGTCTGGTGAAGGATCCCAGGCGAGTCGGACCGATTCGGCCAATGCTGTCGAGGACGCGGTTAACAGGAGCAGACAGGCAGAAAGCAGGTATCGAAAGACAGAACGCACTTACAAGACCTCGAACGTGATGGGCCCGGAGAGCGATGGGCCGCCCACCCTGTGCCGCAAGACCGCCGCCAGCGCCCGTTCGACGCGATGGCGTGATTTGCGGCAGGTTCGTGGCCGGGGACGTGCGCACGACGATCGGTGCGCCGCCACTCTCTGACGGATTGGCCCCGGCCTTTCGATAGCGCTGATCCCGCGTCGTCTCCCGCGCACCGACACACGTCGACGCACCCCACCTGCCCAAGGACAGGTTCGAACCAACGTGCATGCGTGTGAACGCGGCTCAGGATCAGAGCCGAAAGGTGCGTGAGCAAGAACTGCACCGACTGCGATCGAAGACTTGTCAGTCGAGACGCACGGGTGGCGTGCTCACGTATCAGTTTCGTACGTGGAAAGACGGACAGTTCTACACGGCGCGGAATGTGTTTCTATCCGCGGCCCATGTACGGCATGCCGGTGGCCATTACTGTAATGAACGGGACGTTGGCGGCAAGCGGCAGTCCGGCCATGTACAGCACCGCCTCCACCACGTGTCGCACGTCGAGCAGGGGCTCCACGGCGACGCTGCCGTTCGGCTGCAGGACGCCATGGGCATAGCCACTGGCCATGTCGGTGGCCGCATTGCCGATGTCGATCTGCCCGCAGGCGATGTCGAACGCGCGCCCGTCGAGCGCCGAGGCACGCGTCAGCCCGGTCATCGCGTGCTTGGTCGCCCCATACGGCGCCGACTGCGGACGCGGCACGTGCGCCGCGATCGAGCCGTTGTTGATGATGCGGCCGCCGCGCGGATGCTGGGCCTTCATCATTCGGAAGGCCTGCTGCGTGCACAGGAACGCGCCCGTGAGGTTCACGTCGACCACGGCCTGCCACTGCTCGACCGTCAGGTCCTCGATCGGTACGGCCGGGGCGTTCATGCCCGCGTTGTTGAACAACAGGTCGAGGCGGCCGTGGGTCGCATGCACCTGCTCGAACACGTTGCGCACCGCCGATGGCTGCGTCACGTCGGCAGGCAGCACCATCGCGCGGCCAGGCCCGCTCGTCGCCGACGCGGCGGTTTCTTCGAGCGCCGCGCGGCGCCGACCGACGAGTGCCACCGCGTACCCCGCATCGAGCAGTCCCACGC
>JAEYZV010000373.1 GCA_023427865.1 Acidobacteriota bacterium | reverse complement strand
CGCTCGTGCTGTTCGCCGTCCTGAGCAAGGCGACCGTGGGCGCGTGGCTCGTCACGGGCGGCTTCTACGAGGCCGACAATCCCGCGCACGGCAATCCGGCGACGGCGCTCGTGCAGGTCGCCTGGGGGCTCGGGCGCGTGGGCGGCTGGCCCGTCGCATGGGCGGCCGCCGCCGGCGCAGTCGCGGTGCTGCTCAACGGTCTCGTGCACAAGCAGCGTCAATCCTGGTGGTTCGTTCTCGCGCTCGCCGGATCGGCAGCCCTGCCCTTCTACGCGTTCGTGAGCGGGCATCCGTTCAGGATCCGTTACATGATCCTGCTGATCACCGCGGCCGCGGCCTGCATCGGCATGCTCGTGGCGCTGCTGCCGAAGGCCTATCGCGGCGTGGTGGTGCTGCTGATTCTCGCGGTGCTGGCCGTCGACCGCCGGCCGCTCGGCCTGACCTCACCGATGGTGGCCGAAGCGCAGTGGGATCGGGCCAACCAGCGTGAGCGGCGCGACGTCACCGACTGCCTGCGTGCGCGCTGGCACGGCGAGCCGATCCTCGTCAGCATGGGATCGCTCGCGCACTACATGCAGGAGACCTCGCATGACGGCTTCGCGATTGCCGACTACATCCACGAAGGCATCGGCGAAATCTGGTACGAGGCGCTGAAGAGCCCGCAGCGGCATGCCGCGTTCGTGCTCGTGGAGGAGAAGGCGGAAGGCGGCGATCAGTTGTACCGGATGGCGCAGAACGACCCCGCCTTCCTCGAGGGATTCACGCGCACGTGCGAGGGTGGCGGGGTGGCGCTGTACGTCAGAAGGTAGGGGCGCCTCGCCGAGGCGCCCTCCCATCTACTGAAGCTTGAAGTTGACCGTGAACAGGAACGTGTTGCCGCCGAGATCGACGGTGTTGCCGAAGAAGCCGAGGTCCGGGTCGAGGTCGGCCTTCGCCGTGGAGTAACGCCACTCCCCGCCGATCAGCGCATTCGCACTCACCGGGAAGCGGATGCCCGCCAGGAACACCGGCCCAATCTCCATCCCGTCATCGGTGAAACTGTCGCGGAAGATCTCGCCATTGCTGAAGTCGAGGAACTCCCCCACCTCGGTGTAGCGCCAGCGATTGAGCTGCACGCCGCCACCCACGTACGGCTGGATGCCGGCGTCGCGGGTCAACGGGAACACCTTCGCCGTGAACGTCACCGGGATGTTGCGCAGCTTCAGGTCCGACTCGATCTCGGTGCCGTCCTCGTCGACGAACCGCGAGTACACCGTGGGCACGGTCCGCTGGTAGAAGTTCACACCGGCGCCCACCTCGACGAACGATCCCACACTGATCGCGAAGTCGCCGCCCGCCGTGACGCCGTTGAAGTCAGCCAGATCGAACTCGAGGAAGCTCAGGTTCTGCCGAAGGACGTCGTCGCGATCCCGCGACTCCTCGCCCTTGACCAGGAAGCCCCCGATGTTGCCGCCGAACACGGCATCCTGTGCGTACGCCGACCCGCTGCACGCGAGCACCAGCGCCCCGCCCGTCATCAACCGTCGCCACATGGCCTGTATCTCCTCGGACCGGCTCCCCGGAGGTCACGCCCCATGCGTGTGCCGTCCGTCCCCGTTCTGAGCGAGTGCCAAGCAAGGAGCATGCCCCGCGCGCTGTCCCCGCGCGGGGTCACTCGGCCCGTGACCGCGACGGCCACGCTCGGAGAGCGGGCCCTACCGGGCGGACCGACTGGCGTAGAACTCGGTGAGCATGGCCAGCATCTCGTCGTGGATGCGGCCGTTGGTGGCAAGCACCTGCGGCATGCGCGACTGGAAGCGCGTGGCGCGCCAGTCCGTGATGCGCCCCCCGGCCTCCTCGACGAGCAGCGCGCCGGCGCACGAATCCCACGGCTTCAACGTCGCCTCGTAGAAGCCGTCGAAGCGCCCTGCGGCGACGTACGCGAGGTCGAGGGCGGCCGACCCGAGCCGGCGCACCGCACGGCTGCGGCCCAGGAAATGCCCGAACAGCGCGACGAGCTCCGCGCCAATCCCGGCGTCGTGCACCGTGTACGGGAAACCGGTGACGAGCAGGCTGTCGAGCACCGTGCTCGCCTCGGTGACCGACAGGGGCTGCCCGTTGAGCCGCGCGCCCTGCCCACGCTCTGCCGTGAACAGCTCCCGGCGCGTCGGGTCGTAGATCGCGGCCACGATCGCTTCGCCGTCCAACTCGAGACCGAGCGACGCACAGAAGATGGGCAGCCCGTGCGCGTAGTTGGTGGTGCCGTCGATCGGATCGAACACCCAGCAGTAACCGTCGACCGGGCGGCGCAGCAGGTCGTCCTGCTGCAACTCCTCGCCGAGGACGACGTGGCCGGGGAAGCGTTCGGCGACCAGCGCGCGGAACATGCGCTCGACGGCGACGTCGACCTCCGTCACGAGGTCGATCTGCCCGGCGCCCTTCTTGTCGATGCGCATCGGCCCACCGAAGTGAGCCATCTGGATGGCGCCGGCCTTCTGGACGGCCTCGACGGCCGTCGCCAGGAACAACGGATCGGGTGCGTTCATTCGGAAGGGCCCGACAGGCGCTTGCGCATGGACACCTCCATGCCGCCTTCGGGCCGTCGGCGCAACTGGACGTCGTCCATGAAGCTGCGCATGAAGAAGATACCGCGTCCGCTGGCCTTGAGCAGGTTCTCGGGCGCCAGCGGGTCCGCAATCTCTTCCGGCTCGAAGCCTTCACCCTCGTCCTGAACGGTCACCTGGAGGAACTCGGGCGACTCGGCCGGTACGAAGGCGAAGTGGACGCGCACATGCTTGTCGGGAGCGAACTTGTTGCCGTGACGGATGGCGTTGACCACCGATTCGCGGACGGCGACGCCCACCCAGTGCATCGCGTCCTCGTTCATCTGCGCCGTGGCGCACAGCTGGTCGCAGACCACCTGCACGTAGTCCAGTACGTCGACGTGGCTGTTGAGGACCAGGGAGAGCGCTGAGCGGTCTGCGGGCATGCGGTCGGGTTGGCGTGCATCATACACGCTCCAGGTCGCGTTCGAGGGCCCGGTGCAGTGCCCGCGAATGCTACAGTGAAGCCCGCCATGCCCGCCGAGTTCACGATGACCGTCACCGTCGCACCCGCCACCGCCCTCGAAGGGGTCGTGCGCCTGCCCGGTGACAAGTCGATTTCCCATCGGTACGCGATGCTCGCGGCTCTGGCCGACGGCGTCACGCGCATCACGCACTACGCGCCCGGCAACGACTGCCAGAGCACGCTGCGGTGCCTCGAGCAACTCGGGACGGTGGTCTCGCGCCACACGGCCTTCGACAGGGCCACCGGCGCCGAGGTCCCGACTGTCCAGATAGTCGGCCGGGGCCTGCGCGGACTGCAGGCGCCGACGACCGATCTCGATTGCGGCAACTCCGGATCGACGTTGCGCATGCTGGCCGGCGTCCTCGCCGCGCACCCGTTCACCAGCGTGCTCACCGGCGATGCCTCGCTGCGCCGCCGGCCGATGATGCGTGTGGTGACGCCGCTGCAGGAGATGGGCGCCGTCGTCACGTCGTTCAACGGCCGGCCGCCCCTCTCGGTGGTGGGCGGCTCGCTACGCCCCATCACGTACCGCCCCGAGACGCCGAGCGCGCAGGTGAAGACGGCGGTGCTGCTCGCCGGCCTCCAGACGCCGGGCGTGACGACGTTCGAGGAGCCGGCGGGGACGCGCGATCACACCGAGCGCGCGCTGCGCGCGTTCGGCGCCACCGTGGACATCCAGGGGCATGTCATCCGCATCGCCGGCGAGCAGCGCCTTGCTGCCCGTCAGCTCGCGGTCCCCGGCGATCCGTCCTCGGCCGCGTTCTGGGCCTGCGCCGCCGCCGCGCTGCCCGGTTCCTTCATCGAACTGCGCGACGTGGGCTTGAACCCCAGTCGCATCGCCATCTTCGACGTGCTCCGCCGCATGGGCGCCGACGTCGACGTGCAGGTCGAACGCACGGACGCCGAGGAACCCGTTGGCCGGGTGCGCGTGCGTCACCGCGACCTGCGCCGGCTCGAACTCACCCCGGCCGACGTGCCGGGGCTCATCGACGAACTGCCGGTGCTCGCCGCGCTGGCCACACACGGCGGCCAACTGCGGGTGACGGGCGCACAGGAACTCCGCGCCAAGGAGAGCGACCGGATCACGGCGCTCGTCAACGGGCTGCGCGCGCTCGGCGCCGATGCCGACGAACTGCCCGATGGTTTCCATGTGCGCGGCTCGCGTCGCCTGCTCGGCGGCGAAGTGGATGCCGCCGACGACCATCGCCTCGCCATGGCGTTCGCGGTGGCGGGCCTTGGCGCGCTCGAACCGACGGTCATCCGCGGCGCCGACGCCGTCGACGTGTCGTACCCCGGCTTCTTCGAGGTCCTCCGCGCCCTGAGGAAATGATCCCGCCGCGTCACGACAAGGTCTACCTGGTCGGGTTCATGGGTTCGGGCAAGACGACGCTGGCCCGCGCCCTCGGACGTCGCCTCGGGTGGCGGCACGTCGATCTGGACGAGGAGATCGAGCGCCGCGAGGGGCGCAGCGTCTCACAGCTGTTCGCCGAGCACGGCGAACCGTACTTTCGCAAGGTGGAACGCGAGGTGCTCCTCGCCCTGCAACCGATGCGCAACGTGGTCGTGGCCACCGGCGGCGGCACCTTCGTGCAACCGGCGAACCGGGCCGACATCCTGGCCGACGGCGTCGTCGTGTGGCTCGACGTCCCGTTCTCCCGGATCGTCGACCGTGTGCCGTCGGACGGCCGGCGACCGCTCGCCACCGACCGTGCGGCCTTCGAGGCGCTGTTCGAACAGCGGCGAGCAGCGTATCGGCAGGCGCACCTGCGGCTCGCGGCGCACGGGCGCGTGGATGCACTGGTCGAGCGGCTCCTGCATCAACTTGGCTGGTGAACGTTCAGGACGCCGCTTCTCATCGTTATTAGAGCCACAGCGTGCGTTACCTGGTCATCAGCGACATCCACGCCAACCTGCCCGCGCTCGCGGCGGTGCTGCGCGACTGCCCGCCCGAGTCCTACGATCGGGTCCTCGTGCTCGGTGATCTCGTCGGCTACGGGGCCGAGCCCGGAGCCGTGATCGATCGTGTGCGCTCGTTGACGCCGCACGTGGTCGTGCGCGGCAACCACGACAAGGCCGTATGCGGCCTGATGGACCTGCACGCCTTCAATTCTCACGCGCGGGAAGCGGCCGAATGGACCACGCGGCAGCTCTCCGACACGCAGCTCGCCTACCTGCGTGACCTCCCCGCCGGCCCGCTGCTCGTCGACGATGTGATGGAGGTGTGGCACGGCTCGCCCGCCGACGAGGACGCGTACCTCGTCTGGATCGACGACATCCGCGATGCGGCCTCTCTGGGCCGGCGCCCCCTGTGCCTCTTCGGCCACACGCACGTGCAGGGCGCGTACGGCTCGGGTGAAGGTCATCCAACCGTCGAGAGCGGCGACACGTGGACGCGCACGACCCTCTCCATCCGGCTCGAGGATCGCTGGCTCGTGAATCCCGGGTCGGTGGGACAGCCGCGCGACGGTGACCCGCGCGCGGCTTATGCGCTCGTCGATCTCGGCACGGGCACGGTGAACTTGAACCGCATCACCTACGACGTGGCTGCGGCCCAGGAGGCCATCCGCGCCGCGGGCTTGCCGGAACTGCTCGCCAGCCGCCTCGCCGAAGGCCGGTAGGGCCGGCTGTCCCAGCTGGGCCTCGCGTGTTCGGCCACCTTCGGAGAGCGGGCGCTACCGTCTCCGCCGTTCTTCTTCCCGTTTCATCTGCGAGCGCATCGCGTCGGTCGCGGCGCGAGAGCCGAGGATCCAGCCAATCACGATCCCCAGGAGCAGGACGGCGGGGATGAAGATGAAGTGCCCGGCGGTCATGTCAGTCGCAGATCACCGCGGTCCTACGGTGCGCCGCGCCTCGCGCAGTTCCTGCTCCACGCGGCCGAGCCGTCGCCACAGCATCAGCAGGTAGACCACCACCGCGAGCCACGCAAACGCATACGCGCTCGTCAGGAACGGCGCGGCCGGCAGTCTCTCCGACTCGGGCAGCTCCGACAGCGGCACGTACTCGTCCTGTGCTGCCTGGCTGGCGGGCGCGGGCCGTGCGTCGGCGCCCTGCGCCAGTGCGGCGGGCGCGGCGGCCACGAGCAGACCCGCGGCAAGGATTCCCGCACGAACGACATTGATCACGTTGAACATGCCTTACCCTTCCGCGTCGGCAAGGAGGAGATCCAGCGCGTCCTCCTGTTCGGCGAGCCGGACCCGCACCTGCAGCAGCGCGACGTAGAGCAACAGGAACGCCACCGCGCACCAATACAGCGGAAAGCGCATCTCCGGGCCGAGCGTCGGCACGACCGTGGTCTTCGGGTGCATGGTCCGCCACACGTTGACCGACCAGTAGATGAACGGCACGTTGACCATGCCGAACACCGCGACGCCGGCCGCCAGCTTCTCGGTGCCGGGGCCACCGAAGCGCCGCAACAGCAGGTAGGCCGAGAACACCAGCCACAGCACGAGCGTCGAGGTGAGGCGCGCATCCCATTGCCACCAGAAGCCCCACGCCTTGCGCGCCCAGATCGGGCCGGTGATCAGCACGATCAGCCCGAACAGCACCGCGAGCTCGGCGGCCGCCTCGGCGATGCGATCGCTGCGCGCGCGCCCCTTCGACAGGTACGAGACGCTGGCGAAGCCGCAGGTGAACGTGGCCAGGAACATCATCCATGCCACGGGCACGTGGAAATAGAAGATCTTCTGGACGAGCCCCATCGTGGACTCGAGCGGCGCCTGCATGATGAAGTACGGCGCCACGCCGAACATCGCGAGCGCGAGGGCGAGCAGCACGGGGACGCTGCGGGCGAGCATTCTCACATCTCCTTGGCCACACGCGGCGCGGCCTCGGTCATCAGCGCGCCGAACGTCCACAGGGCGAGCGTCGCAAACACCGCGTCAAAGCATATCAAGAGGGGCAGCCACAGGCTGACCACGCCGGGGACGTACGGATCGGCAAGCGCCGCCGACGTGCCTCGGACGCCCCCGATGATGACGGGCACGCTCATCGGGTACAGCAGCAGCGGCAGCAGCACGTCACGGGTCCGCGTCCGCGCGAGCATGGCCGCAAACAGCGTGCCGATGCTCGCATAGCCGGCCGTTCCCGCTGCGAGCAGCGCCACGACGACGAGCGGGTTCCGGTCGAGGGGCACCTGCAAGAACAGCGCGACGAGGGGGAGCAGCGCGAGTTCCACGGCGAACAGCAACGCCATCAGCGCCGTCCATTTCCCTAAATAGACGGAAGGCCGGGGCGCCGGCGACGCAAGGACGGCCAGCAGCGTACCGGCGGCACGCTCGCGCTCGAAGCTACGTGCCATGGCCAGCGTGCCCGCCAGGGCGACCGTCACCCACAGCACGGCCGGTCCCGCGTCGGGCACCGCCTGCCCGTCGCGCACGAGGCCGAACGAGAAGACCAGCACGCACGCGAGCGCGAAGCAGGCCGTCGTCAGCAGGCCTTCACGCGATCGCCACTCGATGCGCAGGTCCTTTGCCAGGAGCACCCAGGCGGTCCGGACAATCTGGGCAACCGTAGCGTCGGCCGGTAGGGACGGCTCGCCGAGCCGTCCATCTCCTCGATCTGGCGAGGCCCGCCCTTCGTCGGAGACCATCATCGGAGCTGGACGCGTCGGTGACCGCGAAGATGCACACATCGGCGACGCGTCCCTGCCGGCTCCTACGACCGACCGGTAGGCGTCAGCCAGCGGCAGCGACCGGTCGAGCGGGGCGAGCACGCCGGCCTTCAGGACGAACGCCCGATCCACGAGGAATTCGGCAAGCAGCAGGTCGTGTGTCGCGAGGACGACGAGCGCGCCGCCCTCGCGCACGGACGCGAGGCGCGCCACCATCCGCTGCGCGCTCTCATCGTCGAGGCCCGTGAACGGCTCGTCGAGCAGCAGGATGCGCGGCGATGCGAGCAGCACGCGCTCGAACGCGAGCCGCTGACGCATGCCCCGCGAGAACCGCTCCACAGCGTCGTCGGCACGGTCGGCAAGACGCGCCGCGTCGAGCGCCTGCGAGACACGCCGATCGATGTCGTGCACCCCGGCCAGGCGCGCGAACAACTCGAGGTTCTCGCGCGCGCTCAGCTCGCCGTACAACTGCGGTTCGTGCCCGAGCACGCCGATGGCGCGACGCGGCGTATCGAGTTCGCTGGAGCCCGGGTATCGGACGGTGCCTCGTGATGGCTCGGCAAGGGTGGAGAGCACGCCGAGCAACGTGGTCTTGCCCGATCCGTTCGGACCGAGCAGGCCGATGACCTCACCCGCGTGCCCCTCGAACGACACGTCGCGCAACACGCGGCGCCGGCCGAACTGTCGCGCAACGCCCGAAGCGACCAGCAGCGGGGTCACGAGGCGCGGCGTTCCGCCTCTCGGGCGGGCCCGGCGCCGCGCACGCGCTCGGCGTCGATGAGGGCGTACACGCCCTCGAGATCGCGCAACACGCGCTCGCGTTCCGCGCGCGACTCCTCGGTCTGCGTCTCGCTCCCCTGATCCATCTGCTGCAATCGCGTGAGCAGCGCCAGGCGCTGCGCGTCGAGTGCGCGCAGCCGCGCTGCCATATCGACCGGGACGCGGAAGATGAGCCACAGGCCGCCGACGGCGATGAGGCCGGCGACGGCGAGCGCCGTATAGCGCGGCCACCTGGGATGGTGGGGAATGCCGTCGAGTACGAGCCGGAGCGTCGCCCCCGCCGGCAGGCCTGGCCCCGTGCCCGTGAAATACGTGCGGCCTTCCGCCTGCGCCTCGCGCGACTGCGGAAGCGACGGCTCGACGAGGTGTGTCTCGCCCAGGCGACGCACGATGACGTTGGTCGCCATGCTCGCGAGGGGCAGCGTCAGCTCGATCTCTCGACGGGCGCCGGTGATCGACAACGCGTACGCCACCTGCGCCATCGTTCGCCCGGGTGCGAACGGGCCCGCCACCACGAGTTGGCGCTCGAAGACCCGCGCCTGCGGCGCCGACCCGTCGAGCAGCGTCACCTGCTCTGCCGCGTCGGGCATCGCAATCGTGATCGGCGAGTCCACCGCTACCGGGTGACTGGCCGCGTTCACGAACTCGAAGATGTGCACCACCTCGAGGCGCTCGTTGTTGAAGTCCACGATCGTGCGCCACTGGTTGCCGAGCACGATCGTACCGGGACGGGCCGCCTCGGCCGGCGCACCCGCCTGAGTGTCGGGCGGCGTGCCGCTGGCTTTCTCGCCCAGGCCTGCCGCGAGAATCAGGCGTACCCCGGCGCTGGCCGGGACCTCGAACGGCTGCGAGCGCACGGTCTCGCCATCCACGGTCACCGACGCCACGACCGTGGCACCGGCGCGAGCGCCACTGAAGATGGCGCGCCCGGACTCGTCGGTTGCCGCCGACTCGTTCACGCCCGGGCCGGTGATCGTCACCTGCACACCCGACACGTTGTTGGCGAGCGTCTGTCGCACGACGCGGACCGAGATGGCGCCATCGGGCAGGTCGGCGCTCGGCAGCACGATGCCGCTCATCTGGCGCAGATCCGGTTGCGCGGCTGCTGGTGATGTCAGCACGAACATGGCCGCGAGGGCGGTCGCGGCCGAAAGCAAGACGCGGATCACAGGGCGGCTCCGCACGACTTGCAGAAGCGCGCGTCGGCGTCGTTGAGCGTCGTGCACGCGTCGCATTGCTGCGCGGCCACCGTCTTCGAGGGGCGAGCCGAGCGCAAGCCGGCGAGGTCCCTGGCGATGCGGTCGCGCAACCCGGTCTCGCCGGCCTCGAGGCGCTGCATCAGGCCGACGGCCCGCTGTCGCAGCCGCCCCGCCATCTCCTCGAAGTCGGCCTCTGCGACCTTGCCCATCGCCTTGTCGAACTCGAGTTCCTTGATGCTGCGGAGCACGAGCTTCTTCTCGCGCTCGAGCGCCTGCAGTTCGCGCGCCGATCGACGCCCATCGCCGAGCACGCGCTCCGGCATCACGAGTGGCAGCAGCGTGCGGTGCATGGCGGCGGCTGCGAAGCCGGCGGCGATGATCGCAAGGCTGAGGAGGACGAGATGTTCGGGTCGCGTGAACCTGGGCTCGCGCAGCACAGCGACGGTGGCGCCGATCAACCCGAGCACGATGAAGAACTGCAGCGCACGCCCGCCGCGGACGTCAGTCGAGGTCACGGAGTTCCTCGTCCAGCTTGGCCTGGTACGGGTCGGACTCCGCTGCGGGTCGCGGCGCAGCGTCTGTCTCCGGGCGGCGCGACCACTTCATGACGGCCAGCCCGGCGACCGCCGCACCGAAGATGCCGAGCCCGATCGGCACGGCCCAGATCAGCCGGTTGAAGCCCGTGTCAGGCGGTTGCGTCAGGATGTCCGCTCCGCCATGCTCCTTCACGAAGGTCGCCAGGATCGTCTCCCGGTCGTGCCCCTCGGCCACGAGCTGCTTGAGGCGCCCCAGCTGCTGTTCCTTGCCCTGGCAGTTGAACATGCCGCACGTGCCCGCAGGAAGCCGGCAACCGCACGTGCACAGGATCTCGTTCTCGAGCTCACGTTCGAGTTGCGAGCGGTGCACGACCGTGCCGGTGTCCTGCGCCTTCGCGACTCCCGGAGCCAGCACGAACGTCGCGAGCAGCAGCGCCGTCGTGGACGTCGTCGCGGCAGACGAAGCGCCGGCCGGCAGCTTCACGCCGGCCGCGGCGAACGCACGCTCCGGCAGCAGCGCGATGAGCGTCCCGATGGCCAGCAGTCCGAACCCGGCCCAGATCCAGTTGACGAGCGGGTTCACCACCACATGGAACGTCGCCGACTGCTCCTCCATGTCGAAGCCCGCGAGCACGACGTACAGGTCGTAGAAGAACGAGCGCTGGATGGCGACCTCGGTCGTGGGCTCGTCGGGCCGCTTCGTGTAGAACCACTTGGCGGGTGTGACAGCACCGAGATCCTTGTCGCCACGGGACGCCGTCATCCGCGCGGTGACCATCTGCTTCTGTGCGTCCTGCGTCAGCCGCAGCGTGTCGTACCGCACGGTGAACCCGTTCACCGTGACCGACTGGCCGGGCTTCATCAGCAACTGCTCTTCCTGCTTGAACCCCTCACCCGCAAATCCGAGCGCCATCAGCACGATGCCGAGGTGGACGATGTAGCCGCCATAGCGACGCTGATTGCGAGCGACCAGGCCGATGGCCGCGGTGACGAGATCGGAACCCGAATACTGCTGCCGCACCTTCGCGCCGCGCACGAACTCCTGCAACAGCGTGCCGGCCACGAACGCCGAGAGCGCAAAGCAGATGCCCGACGACCACACCCGCACGCCTGCCAGCACGACGCCGACGCCGACGACGAGGGCCGCGGCGACCGGCCACAGGAACTGGTACCGCAGGTTCTCGATCGTCGACTTGCGCCACGCGAGCAGCGGCGCGATCCCGGTGAGCGCCAGCAGCACGAGGCCGATCGGCAGCATCCACTTGTTGAAGAACGGCGGACCGACGGTCAGGCGCTCTCCGGCCACTGCCTCGCTCAGCGTCGGGAACATCGTCGCAAACAGGACGAAGACCGCCGAGATCAGCAGAATCCAGTTGTTGGCGATGAACGCGGCCTCGCGCGACACCCAGGAATCGAGCTCGTGACGGGCCCGCAGCAGCGGCAGTCGCCACATCAGCATGCCGAAGCTCACCGCCAGGAGCACCGCCATGAACACCGTGAACATCCAGGCCAGCTCGCGGTCCTCACCGAACGCGTGCACCGACTGCACGACGCCCGACCGCGTCATGAACGTGCCGAAGATGGTCAGGAAGAACGTCGTGATGACGAGCGTCATGTTCCAGACGCTAAGCATCCCGCGGCGTTCCTGCACCATCACCGTGTGGAGGAACGCCGTCGCCGTGAACCACGGCAACAGTCCCGCGTTCTCGACCGGGTCCCACGCCCAGTAGCCGCCCCATCCGAGCTCCTCGTAGGCCCAGATCATGCCGAGCGTCAGGCCAAGCGACAGGAACAGCCAGCTCACCATGGTCCAGCGGCGGACCGCCCGCAGCCACGAGTCGTCGACGTGGCCCGTGGCAAGCGCTGCCATGCCCAACGCGAACGGAATCGTCATCCCCACGAAG
>JAEYZV010000365.1 GCA_023427865.1 Acidobacteriota bacterium | reverse complement strand
CTACCGTCCAACCGCGTCGCCCTGTGACCTGTTCGCCTGCCGCGTCCTGTGCCCCTGCTGCCTGGCACCTGTCCTCCTGGGCTCCTGCTACCTGACAACCCTGGGCTCCTGCTACCTGCTACCTGGCACCTGCCTCCTGTTACCTGCGTTATATGATTCCCTCCACACGTTCCCTGTTGGAGCACACCGCATGTCCGAGCACTCTTCCCGGGCGACAGCGCCGGGGCCTGCCCTGCCCGTGAACCGCCGCGCCTTCGTGCGCCAGGTGTCCGGGTCGGTCGCCGCGTTCTCGATGGCCGGCGCGTCTGCTGCGGCCGGCCAGGCGCAGATGTCGGGCGCCTCGACCGTCGAGCGGCAGGTCGCACAAGCCCGCTGGCAGGGACCGCCGCGGCTGAAGTTTGCGGCCATCGGTCTCAACCACGGCCACATCACCGGAATGACCGACGCGGTGATGCGCGGCGGTGGCGAGATCGCCTGGGTCTACGCCCGGGAGCCCGACCTCGTGGCGCAGTTCCAGAAGCGCTTCCCCACCGCGAAGCTGGCGCGCAGCGAGGCCGAAGTGCTCGACGACCCGTCGGTGAAGGTGGTTCTCAGCGCAGCCATCCCCGACGAGCGCGCGCCGCTCGGCATCCGCGTCATGAGGGCCGGCAAGGACTTCATCGCCGACAAGCCCGGCATCACCTCGCTCGCGCAACTCGCCGAGGTGCGCAAGGTGCAGGCCGAGACCCGGCGGATCTACTCGATCGTCTACAGCGAGCGCTTCGAGAACCGCGCCACGGTGAAGGCCGGCGAACTCGTCAAGGCCGGAGCGATCGGGGACGTCGTGCAGACGATCGGTCTCGGGCCGCATCGCGCCGGGTTCAAGAACCGGCCCGAGTGGTTCTTCGACGCCGCGCGGTACGGCGGCATCCTCGTGGACATCGCGTCGCACCAGGCCGACCAGTTCCTGTTCTTCACCGGATCGACGAAGGCGGAAGTCGTCGCCGCGCAGGCCGGTAACGTGCACACGCCGCAGCACCCGAGATTCCAGGACTTCGGGGACATGATGGTGCGTGGCGATCGCGGCACGGGCTACATCCGTGTCGACTGGTTCACGCCCGACGGGCTGCCGACGTGGGGGGACGGTCGCCTCACCATCCTCGGCACCGACGGCTTCATCGAGATCCGCAAGAACGTCGATATCGCTGGACGTCCGGGGTCCAGCCATCTGTTCCTCTCGGACAAGACGCAGACGACGTACGTCGACACCAGGGACGTGGAGCTGCCCTACGGCCGCCAGGTCGTCAGCGACATCCTCGATCGCACGGAGACGGCGATGTCGCAGGCGCATTGCTTCCTCGCGATGCAACTCGTGCTCGAGGCGCAGGCTCGCGCCACCTCTCCCCTGTTGAACAGCTGACGCCATGACACCCGCACGCACCCGATCGTCCCGCCGCCATTTCCTCCAGCGCGCGACCGTCGCCGCCACCGCGGCCCTGGGCGCCACCGCGTCCCGGGCGGAGGCGGCCCCGGGCGCCGTAGCCCCGGAGGCGGAGGCGGCCGGCTTCCCGACCATCGTCCCGGCGTCGGTGCTGGGCGACAACGCGCCGAGCAACCAGATCACCATCGGTGCGATCGGCGTCGGCCGCATCTCGCGCGTCCACGACATGCCTGGCGTGTGGAAGTACCCCCAGGCCCGCATCGTTGCGGCGTGCGACGTCGACGCGAGACGCGTCGAGGACGCCAGGACCCTCGTGAACGAGCACTACGCAAAGGCCCGCGGTGCGTCCTACGACGGCGTGCGCGGGTACGGCGACTATCGCGAACTGCTCGCCAACCCCGACGTCGACGCGGTGATCATCAGCACGCCCGACCACTGGCACGGGATCATCGGGGTCGAGGCCGCGCGCGCCGGCAAGCACATCTACATGCAGAAACCGGCGTCACTGACCATCGCGGAGGGACGGGCACTCAGCAACGAGGTGCACAAGTCCGGCGTGATCTTCCAGATCGGCAGTCAGCAACGATCCGGCATCCAGTTCCGCCGTGCCGCCGAGCTCGTGCGCAACGGACGCATCGGCACGCTGAAGACGGTGCAGGTCGGGCTGCCGGGCGATCCGGCCGGCGACGAAGAACCCGAGATGCCGGTGCCGTCGTCACTGAACTACGACATGTGGCTCGGTTCGACGCCGAAGGTGTACTACACGGAGAAGCGCGTGCATCCGCAGGTCGGCTACGACCGACCGGGCTGGCTCCGCTGCGAGCAGTTCGGTGCGGGCATGATCACGGGCTGGGGGGCGCACCACCTGGACACGGCGCACTGGGGCATGGACACCGAACACACCGGTCCGATCGAGGTATGGGGCACGGCGGAGTTCCCGAAGAGCGGCCTGTGGGACGTGCATGGTCCGTTCCGCACCGAAGCCATGTATGCCAACGGCGTGCACATGATCGTCAGCGGCGACTTCCCGAACGGCATCCGCTTCGAGGGAACCGAGGGCTGGATCTTCGTGTCGCGCGGCAACGAGGCCGTCACCTCGAGCGACCCGACGGCGAGGCTGAAGGACACCCAGGCGCTCGCGGCAGGCGACCCGCGCATCCTCGAGTCGCAAATCGGTCCCGATGGCGTGCACCTCTACGTCAGCACGAACCACCACGGCAACTGGCTCGAGTGCATCCGCACGCGTCAGCAGCCGATCGCGCCGGTCGAGGTCGCCCACCGCTCGTGCAGCGCCTGCCTGCTCCACCACATCGCGATGAAGCTCCCGCGGCGGCTGCACTGGGATCCCGTAAGGGAACGCTTCAAGAACGACGACGAGGCGAACGCCATGCTCTCGCGCCCGCAACGCACGCCGTATGTGTTGCCGGCGTGAACAGGTGACAGGTAACCGGCCTCGCCCGGCGGTCCATCGCGCGTCGGGCAGGCCCCGACGCCTACGGGCGCGCCACCCGTATCAAGTCCCCAGGAACGATTGCACCTGCGCGACCACCAGCCAGGTGCCGAAGAAGGCGTAGAACGCCGTCGCCAGGATCAGCATCACCAGGCGGAATCCGCGGATGCGCAGTGGGGGCGGCAGCCCCCGCACGTTCAGCTGGATCAGCAGCGTGCCGTAGACGACCATCACCAGCCCGTTCAGGCACGCCGCCGTCATCAGCAGCACGAGGGGCTGCTGCACGCCGCTCAGCAGGATCACCGAGCCCGAGATCACGCCCGCCCACACGGCGAAGAAGTACAGCCGGCTCTCGGTCCAGCGCTCGTTGCCCTGCAGGTACACCGTCCGCAGGATGTCGGCGACGATGCGCGCGATGTAGTCGACGGTGCCGAGCGACACGAGGACGAGCGACAACGCGCCGAAGACCCAGAAGAACTTCCCGAACCATGGGGCCACGACCTGCTGGAGCACCTCGCCTTCGGCCTTGATGAAGGCGAGGTTGGCCTGCGCCGCGATCGCCTGGCCACCGATGGTCGAGTGCGCCAGCAGCGAGAACGTCACGATCGAGAAGATGCAGATGAACCAGAAGCTCACGAGCTGCTCGATGTTGGCGCGCCGCCACCAGATGCGGAACCGCGCGAGGTTCGGCGGGTCGGTGCGCATCAGCACGCCCGTGCTCGGCACCGCGGCGTCCTCGCCGGTGATCGGCGAGACGATGCGGGGGATGTAGGCGCCCATCCCGAAGCCCTTGTCGCGGATCCAGTTGCTCTGCGCGAGGTTGATGACGCCGCCGGCCCCTGCAAAGACGAGCGCGCTCAGGAGCAGCGTGATCGGCACCAGCTGCGCGTCCGGCAGCTTGCCGAAATGCGACACCACCTGGGGCAGGTCGGCCCACGCCGACGGCTCGATGGCCGCCACGATCGCCACCGTCAGGAACACCAGCGTGAGCGCCACCTTGAAGAATTGCGCCCGCTCGAGCGTCTTGTAGACCACCGGCGACATCGTCAGGGCGAACCCGATGGCGATCATCACGCCGACCGTGATGTAGCCGACGTTGCCGCCGCCCATCAGGAAGGTGCGCGCGGTGACGCCGCCCGTCGCCCATCCCGGCCACATGTTCGGCAGGAGCGTGAACAGGCAGAAGATCCAGCCCCAGTGACGCCAGCGACGCACGAACCCCGCAATCGCCGTCTCCCCGGTGACGAGCGTATACCGCTCGATCTCCATGTTGATGAAGTACTGCAGGGTCACGCTGACGACGGCGGCCCACAGGAAGCCCGGGCCGACGGCCGCCGTGATGAAGGGCCAGATGATGTACTCGCCGGACCCGACGCCGAGCCCGGCAAGGATCACGCTGGGGCCGAGGATCTTGAAGAGCGGCAGCGGCTCCGGCATGTCGCGCACCGACATGGCGGGCAGGCAGCCGGCCGGCACCTGTGGATCGGTCTCGGCGCCGGAGTCCGGCGCTGAGACGGCGGCTGGGCTGTGCATGGGCAGCGATGGTACCCAGCGGAAGGACGAAGGAGCAAGGAATAAGGAGCAAGGTCTACTCCTTCCTCCTCACTCCTTCCTCCTCACTCCTTCCTCCTTACTCCTTCCCGAAGATCCTCTTCGACATCTCTGCCAGGAACGCGGGGTCGATCTCGCCGTCCGGACCGTCCGGGGCGGTGAGCTGGGGCTCCTCGGGCAGGTCCGGAGGCGGCGCGCCCTTCGGGAAGCCGTTCTCCACGCGCAGTTCCGACCCGTCCTCGGGGTGCGGGCCCTTCCAGATGTGCGCGACCTCGCGGTAGTCCTCGGG
>JAEYZV010000330.1 GCA_023427865.1 Acidobacteriota bacterium | reverse complement strand
GCCCACGGCCCGGCCGCCGCCCCGCGGTTGAGCGGCGGCGGGCCTTCCCCGCCCCACGTACCGACTCACGACATCGGGTCGTCGAAGATCGCGCGCAACTGCTCGTGGTCGTCGGTGTGGCCGAGCGCGAGCATCAGCTTGATCCGTGCCTTCACGCCTGCCAGCCGGCCGGCGAAGATCAGCCCCAGGTCGCGCAACCCGCGGCCGCCGCCTTCATAGCCGTACCGCTCGCGCACGCTGCCGGCCCCGCAGCGCGAGGTCAGCACCACGGGCAGGCCGGCCCCCACTGCCGCGCCGAGATCGCCAAGCATGGCGGGCGGGACGTTTCCGCGCCCGAGCGCCTCCAGCACGAGGCCCTTGGCACCACTGGCCATCGAGCAGCGCACGAATCGCCCGTCGGCTCCGGCCGCGACCTTCACGAGGTCCACGTCGGGCTCGATCCGACGCACACGCAGCAGGCCGTCGGCGGTGCGGTCGTGCCACTCCCGCTCGCGCGGGGTCGAGCGCAGGTAGCGGACCACGCCAGCGTCGACGACACCCACGGGGCCGAACTCGCGGGACTGGAACGACGCCGCAGCCTCGGTGTGCACCTTCTCGACCTCGCGTGCCGAGAGGATCTGCTCGTTCATTGCCACCATCACGCCCCGCGCGCGTGATGCGGCCGCGCCAGCGACCTGCACCGCGTGTACGAGGTTGGCCGGGCCGTCCCAGCTCGGCTCCGACATCGTGCGGATGGCGCCCACGAGCACGACCGGCTTCTCGGTACGCAACGCGATGTCGAGGAAGTACGCCGTCTCCTCGAGCGTGTCGGTGCCGTGTGTGACGACGACGCCGTCGATGTCGGGCCGTTCGAGCCAGGCGGCGACGCGCCGGGCGAGGCGCCACATGTGTTCGGGCGTGACGTGAGGGCCGGGCAGCTGCGAGACGTCCTCGAGTTCGACGTCGGCGATGCCGGCCAGCTGCGGGACGTGGGCGAGGATGTCGTCGCCGCGCATGGCCGGGACGGCCGATCCCGATCGCGCATCGATGCGCATCGAGATCGTGCCGCCCGTGAAGAGGATGGCGACGCCGGGGAGGCTCACACCGTCAGGAGTTCCTGATCCTTCTTCTTCTGCAGGTCGTCGATCTGCCCGACGTGCTGGTCGGTCATCTTCTGCACATCGTCGAGGCCGCGGCGCTCGTCGTCCTCGGAGATGGTGTGGTCCTTCAGCAGCTTCTTCAGACGATCGTTGGCCTCACGACGTACCTGGCGCACGCCGTTGCGCGCTTCCTCGGCCAGCTTGTGCACGACCTTGGTGAGCTCCTTGCGGCGCTCCTCGGTCAGCGCGGGCAGCGGGATGCGCACGACCTTGCCGTCATTGCTCGGATTGAGCCCGAGGTTGGAGGCGCGAATCGCCTTCTCGATGGCGCCCATCAGCTGCGGATCGAACGGCTGCGCGACGATGAGCGTGGACTCGGGGACCGAGAGCTGCGCCACCTGGTTGAGTGGCATCGACGATCCGTAGGCGTCGACGTGCACGCCGTCGAGCAGTGCCGTGGAGGCACGCCCCGTGCGCACGCCGGCCATCTCCCGTTTGAGGTGATCGACGACGCCGCCCATCCGCTTCCGGGACTCGTCAAACAGCGACTTGAGATCCGAGACGTCCATTGTCGTGTGTCCTGCTCCGTGTTTCAGGCGGTGACCAGCGAGCCCACCGGCTCGCCCAGGATCGCGCGCCGCATGCTGCCGGGAGCGTTCAGGTCGAGCACCACGATGGGCATCTTGTTGTCCATGCACAGCGAAATCGCCGTGGCATCCATCACCTGCAGGCCCTGCTCGAGCACCTGCAGGTACGTGATCCGATCGTAACGGGTGGCTGTCGGGTCCTTCTTCGGGTCGGCGGTGTAGATGCCGTCCACCTTCGTGGCCTTCATGATGACGTCGGCCTTCACTTCCATGGCGCGCAGCGCGGCCGCCGTGTCGGTGGTGAAGTAGGGGTTGCCGGTGCCGGCGGCAAACACCACCACGCGGCCCTTCTCGAGGTGCCGAATGGCCCGACGGCGGATGAAGGGCTCGGCCACGGCGCGCATCTCGATCGCGGTGAGGACGCGCGTCGGCACGCCGTGATGCTCGAGGCCATCCTGCAGCGCGAGCCCGTTCATCACGGTGGCGAGCATGCCCATGTAGTCCGCGGTCGCGCGGTCCATCCCCCGCGCGCTGCCGGCCATGCCGCGGAAGATGTTGCCGCCGCCGATGACGATGGCGATCTGTACGCCGATTGCCCGGATCTCGGCGACTTCCTCGGCGATGCGCGTGACCACCGCGGGATCGACCCCGTACCCCTGATCGCCCATGAGGGCTTCACCGGACAGCTTCAGCAGGACACGGGTGTAGGCGGGACGTAGCGACATGCCGGGCGAGATTATAACCGCGCAGATGCACGACGGGCGGCAGGGGAGTCATCCCGTGCCGCCCTCGTCTGTGGAAGCGTGCGTCCTGGACGTCGGTCCTTACCCTTGGCTCGCCTCGCCGACCTTGAAGCGCGCGAAGCCCTTGACGCTCAGCGGCGCGCCGATCGTCTTGGACACGGTCTCCACCGCCTGCGAGACCTTGACCTTGGGGTCTCGGATGGTCGGCTGGTCCACCAGGCAAATCTGCTCGAAGAAGGCGCCGAGCTTGCCCTCGATGATCTTCTCGATCACGTTGGCGGGCTTGCCCGAGCTTGCCATCTGGGCGCGGTAGATCTCCTTCTCCTTCTCGATCGCCTCGGCCGGCACTTCGGCCCGCGTCGTATACGTCGGCGCTGCCGCGGCCACGTGCATGGCGAGTTCGTTCACGAACGACCGGAACGCCTCGTGGCTGGCGGCCTCGCCCGTGACGCCATCGATCTGGACGAGCACGCCGATCTTTCCGCCCATGTGGCTGTAGCTGCCGATGTGGTCAGCCGTCAGCTTCGCGGTGCGCGGCACGGCCATGTTCTCGCCGACCTTCGCAATCTCGGCCGTGATGCGGCTGCCGACGGGGCCATCGGGCGCGACCAGTGCCTCGTGTGGCAGGTCGCTCGCGAACACGGTGTTCGTGATCTCGTCGACCAGTGCCTTGAAGCCGTCGTTGCGCGCCACGAAGTCGGTCTCGCAGTTGACCTCGGCGAGCACGCCCATCGTGCGGTCGTCGCTCACCTTGATGCCGACGACGCCTTCCGACGCGACGCGCCCCGCGCGCTTGGCGGCCTGCGCGAGGCCTCGCTTGCGGAGGTACTCGATGGCGGCGTCGACATCGCCGTTGCTCTCGGTGAGCGCCGTCTTGCACTCCATCATCCCTGCGCCGGTACGCTCGCGCAGGTTCTTTACCATCTCAGCCGTGATTGCCATTGGGATGTGATTCCAGGGAAGTAGAAGGTCCGGCGGCGCCTGCTGGAGGCGCGGCCACTACACACAAGAAACGCCGGCCGACGTGAGATCGGCCGGCGTTGGGAACATGCCGCGGACGGACAGCCCGGTCTAGACCGAGGCCGGCGTCGCGGGTTCGGACTTCGGCGCGGCCGGGCGCAGGGGGCGCTGCTGGGCGCGCAGGGGCTCGCCCGACTTGCCGACCGCTTCACCGTCGGGGCCGACCGGCACGGGCGTGGGGGCGTTCGGCCCGTATCC
>JAEYZV010000326.1 GCA_023427865.1 Acidobacteriota bacterium | reverse complement strand
GGGACTCGGGATTCGGGATTCGGGAGTCAACCCATTCTCTCCGCGACCTCCGCGTCGCGACATGATTCCCGTCGGGCCTGCGTCATTCGGCCATCCGGCGGAGGCCGGAGAGAGCACCCTGAGGCGGCGTTGGCTTCATGCGCCGCGTCGCCCATCGCGTCGGGCAGGCCCGACGCCTACGTACCCGAGCGGAGTCCCGTCGACGTCCGCATCCGCCGGGCCTCGCCCGGCGGACGTCGGTCACCTCGCGTGCGCGTCGGACCGCCGGCACCATCAGCGTGCAGCGCCAGGCTGGGCGACGACGCGTGTGGTGTACGCCACGCCGTCGGGAGTGGCTCCCACCGTCAGGTGACCCAGCACGGTGCGACGCGACGGGTCGATGATGGCGACGCGCGTGTCTGCACTCAGCGACTGGAACACGTGACGGCCGTCGGGCGTGATCGTCACACCCTGCGGTCCGCCGGGCAGGGGCAATGTGCCGAGCTCACGACGCGCCGATCTGTCGATGAACCGCACCTGGTGCAGCGTCGGGTCGGGGACGATCACCAGCCGCCCGTCCGGGCTGAACAGCATCCGGTACGGCCACTTCAAACCCTCGGCGGCGGTCGTGACCGCCCCGGTCGTCGGATCGAGCACGCTCACCTGCCCGGTGCGATTGCTGCCGATCCAGACCTCCTTGCCGTCGGGCGTGACATTGATCGCCTCGGGCACCTGCGGCACCGCGAAGCTCTTCACGAACCGGTGGTTCGTGAGGTCCAGCTCCGACACCGTGTGGTCGCCCATGTTGCCCGTGAAGGCGCGCCTGCCATCCGCCGTCACCCCCACCATGTGCGATCCTCGCGCCTCGGTCGGCACTGCGTGCCGGACGAGGCCGTCCACGACATCCACGATGACGACATGGGCGGTCTGTTCGCACGTGACGGCGACGAGCCGACCGCCCGGCAGGAAGACGATGCCGTGTGGGGCGCGGTGCTCGCCGAGATCGACGGTTCGCGCAACGCGGAGACCCGGCAGGTCGATCACCGTGAGCGTGCGGCGCGGGCCGCCATAGTCGGTGACGACGGCGAGGCTGCCGTCCGGCGACAGGACGATCTCGTGCGGATTGGTACCGGTGGGCAGCGTCGTCAGCGTGCGGCCCGACGCCACGTCCACGACCGTGGCCGTGGACGGCTGCTTGTTCGTGACCACGAGCGTGCCCGCCAGGCCGGGAACCTGCGCGGCTGCGTGAGAGGTCGCGGCCAGCGTCGCGACCACCACGAGGATGACGAAGCGGCGCAGCATGGCGCGCGGCACGAGGGCTGTGGACACCGGAGTCTCCTTGGGCGCGGCGACAGGGGCAACGGCCCCGTGTACCGGCCCTGGATGCGGGCCTTCGAGAGGCGTGGCCGTGGTGGTCAATCGCCAGTGGTCGCCCCACTGGGCAACCCGTCACACATCCCCGTCCTTGGGGCCTCGTGCGCCGACGTGGATCTGACGTATGGCGCCAAGATGGTAGCCGAGGTGGACGACGCTGCCGATCACGCCGTTCAGCTCCACCGGCTCCAACTCCCGGGGCGTCGCGAGCGCCGCCAGCCAGGTGTCGACCTGCATGCGCAGTTCCGTGCGCAGCCGCTCCCACTCGTCGTCGGATACGGCGCCAATCCGCCAGGCAGCATTCCAGTCGGCCGACGCGAACGGATTCTCGCCATTCGCCCAACGATTCAGCAGCGACAAGCCGTACGACAGGTGCGCGACATGTGCCGCGATCGTCGCACCGCGATGTGACGAGATCGACGCGTCCCCGGCCGTCAGCCGATCGAGCGATGCCAACAGGCCCGCATCGCCGGGGTTGAGCACGAAACCGCCGGTCGGCGCGGTGCCGTGCGTGAGCTCACGCAGTAGTGCACTTATGCTGGCGAGCAGCTCGGACGTGGCTTTCATTTCTCGAGGACCTCCAAGGACGACTTCCCCCTCAGGGCGCTGCCGGCTTGCGGTAGGACCGCTCCACGTTGTCGGCCGGGTCGGTGGACACGGGATGATCGCGCCACAACCACCGCAGCATCTCCGGCAGCATGGCGCCGCCCATGCGCTGCCCGTGCGTGTTGATGCCCCAGATATAGTTGAGGTCGTAACCCTACTCGGTCAGCGCGCCGGCCATGCGCACGTTCTGCAGAAACCAGTCGCGCCGCGGGTCGTAGCGGCCATCGCGCCCGACCCCGCGATTGTCGTTGCGTCCGCCGTTCAGGAAGATGCGGAGTGGCTTCTTCTCGCTCTTCCTGATGATGTCGGGGTACGCGTCGCCGCCGCGGATGTTCGTGTAGCTGCCGACGATGCTCAGGACCTTGCGGAACTGGTCGGGGCGATGCCATGCGACGGTGAATGCCGCGATCGCGCCGCTGCTGGTGCCGCCGATGCCGCGACGCGACGGGTCCTTCGTGATGTTGTACTCCCTGGCAAGGGCCGGCAGCAGTTCGTCCACGATGACGCGCGCGTACCGATCGTCGAGTTCGTTGTACTCGGTGGGCCGGTTCGTGGTCCGGTCACCCCACTCCTTGGGATTCGGCTCGGGCTGCTCGGGCGTCCGCCCGGGATTGATGCACGCCGTGATCATCACCGGCAGCTCGCGCCGGTAGATGAGGTTGTCGAGCACGTTGGGCGCGCGTGCCGACCCACCCATGTCGATGAAGGCCTGGCCGTCCTGGAAGACCATCAGGTCTGCCTCGATGGCCGGGTCGTACTGCGCCGGTACGTGCACCCAGTACGTGTGCTGCGTGCCCGGGTACGCCTTGCTGTCGGGGAGCACGAACGGCCCGCGCAGCGTCCCTTTCGGCACGCCCTCGCGCTCGAGCGAGTCGGGCCCGAGCGTGTAGTAGGCGTTCATGTCCGGGCCCGTCGCTGCAGCTGGCGGTGGCGTCGGCGGTGCAGCCTGCGCGGAAGCCGTCTGGGCGAGGGACGTGAACGGCATGGCGACGGAAGCGCAGAACGCCAGCGCGGCCGCCCGGATCGGGAGCGTCGGTGTGGTCATGGTGTGTGGCCCGGCGGCCTGAACTTAGCACACCGCAACGACTTCGACGGGCCCGGCCAGCCTACGACTCGATGCGCAGGAGTTCCACGTCGAACACGAGCATGCCGGCCGGCGCGCCGGGTCGCCCGCCGTACGCCAGGCGCTCGGGTATCCAGAGCCGGCGCTTCTCACCCTCGACCATCAGCTGCACACCTTCGGTCCAGCCGGCGATCACCTGATGCAGGCCGAAGGCAATCGGCTCCCCGCGGCTCACCGAGCTGTCGAACATCTGCCCATCCGTCGTCCAGCCCGAGTAGTGGACGAGGACGCGTGACCGCGGTCCTGGATGCTCGGTGCCGATGCCGGCCTCGAGCACGCGTGAGGCGAGGCCGCTCGGCGTGGTGGTGGCATCGGCTGGCGGCGCGGCAACGTCGGGAGGAGCAGGGATCATCCTGCGATTGTACGTGGCGCACCGGGCGACAGCCACGGAGCAATTCGAGCAGCGCGGCGCGGCAGCTCGGCGACATCCGCCTCGTCGTGAGGATGCTGCCCGACGTGCTCTTGCGATGACGGGCGCGCGGCTTGCGGCGTACGCTCAGAACGACCGCTGGCTCACTGCACGAAGTAGCCCACGATGCGCCAGGCCCCATCGGCTTCGCGCACCGCCGTGACCATCTCCCTGGCGGTGGGCTGCAACTCGAATACGGAGCTGTACTGGATGATCACGT
>JAEYZV010000318.1 GCA_023427865.1 Acidobacteriota bacterium | reverse complement strand
GGCCTTGCCCGCGGAATGTAGCCGTCGGGCCTTGCCCGACGGGCAAGCGCCGCCCGGGCTCCCGAAGCGGGCGACGTGAGAATGTAGGGCCGGCTCTCCGAGCCCGGCCGGAGACAGGAGGACCATGGCAGGATTGATCGCCGCAATCGACCTGAAGCGCAAGATGTACGTCGAGTTCGAGGATGCGCCCTACCACATGCTCGACGTCGAGGTGTCGCGGCCGACCGCACGCGGCGGCCAGACGCTGGTGCGCGTGAAGATGCGCAACCTGCTGACGCGCGCCGTGTTCGACAAGACCTTCAAGGCACAGGACAAGCTGAAGGAGCCCGACCTCGTGATGGTGCCGGCCTCCTACCAGTTCTCCGACGGCACCGGCGTGCACTTCATGGACCTTGGCACGTACGAGACCCTCACGCTCAACGAGGACATCGTCGGCGACGATCGGCTGCTGCTCACCGACAACCTCGAGGTGCAGATCCAGAAGTTCAACGGCAATCCCATCGGCATGCAACTGCCGGTGATCGTCGAGCTGACGGTCGCCGAGACGGAGATGGGGAGCCGCGGCGACACCGCCAGCGGCAGCGTGACGAAGGCCGCCACGCTCGACACCGGCCTGCAGGTGCGCGTCCCGCTCTTCGTCAACGAAGGCGAACGCGTGCGCGTGCACACCGAGACGCGGGAGTTCGCCGGTCGGGCGTAGTCGGCCCTCCGAGCCGGTCAGCTGAGGCTCCGATGGCCGACGGCCGACGGCCGGCTGCGTCAGAACCCTTTCACCACCGGCAGCACGATCGCACTGGGGCGCGCCGACGAATGGTGGATCGTCTGCTGCGCAACGCGCGGTGTCATGCCCTTGCCGAGGAGATCGCCGGTGTTCAGGTTGCGGTCGAACTGCGGGAAGTTGCTCGACGTGATGTCCACGCGGATGCGGTGCCCCGGCTGGAACACCAGCGCCGTGCCGACCATGTCGATCATGTAGCGATACGGCGGGCCGGGCGTGAGCAGCGACGGCTTGTCGAGGCCGTCACGGAAGCGCGCCCGCAGGATCCCCTCCGCCATCGGGTACGCCTTGCCGTCGGGATGGACGTCGATCAGCTTCACCATCCAGTCGGTGTCGCGCCCGTCGGTCGTCGCGTGCAGGTCCATCGACACCGGCCCGGCGATCGTCACCGGCTCCTTCAGCACGTCGCTCGAGAAGCGGACGATGTCCTTGCGCGCGTCGAGGGGCGCCTGATCGACGGGGCCGGCAATCGTCGGCGCGCCGCAGCAGTTGTTCCCGCCGGTGGTCGGCACCGGATCCTCCGGGTCGTAGCGGAACGTGGTGGTCGCATCCGCGCTCGTCGGCGCGGCCGGGGCCAGCCCGCCACCCGGCTGCAGGTGCCAGCGCGCGTACTGCGTGCCAGGCACCGGCCAGTCCTGCTCTCCACGCCACCTGTTCACGCCCATGTAGAAGATCTGCACCGGCGGCTCGGTGTCGATCCCGTTGGCCACGCCCTTCAGGTGGAAGTCGTGCCAGCGCAGTTCGTAGTCGAACAACGCGCGATCGGCATCCGGCCCGAAGTCGAGCTCGCCGAACTTGCGTGACGGCCCGTGCCCCCACGGTCCAATCACCATGCGCGACAACGAACGCGCCCGCGGGTTCGCCGCATGGTGGCGAGCGCCGACGAAGCCGTTGATCGTGCCGCCGAGGAAGATGTCGAACCAGGCGCCCTGCGTCATCACCGGCACCTGGACCCGGTCGAAGTCCTCCTCGTCGCTGATCGCCTTCCAGTACTCGTCGTAACTCTCGTGCTGCAGCCAGTCGCGCCAGTGCTGCACCGGGTGCTGGAACGCGCGCTGGTCCATCGTCTCGAGCGGCAGGTGCCTCAGGAGCACGTCGTACCGGAGTTCCGGCGCCGCGTCGGGTCCGGTGAAGTACAGCTGCGGCTGCATGATGCGGAACGGCATGCGGACCACACCCCAGCCGAAGTTGAACGCGAGCCGGAACGCGCCACCGTGCGTGATCCAGTTCGCGTACAGGTTCGTCGACGCCACGGCGGGGAACGCCGCCACCAGGCTCGGCGGCTGTTCGCCGAGTGCAGCCCACTGCACGTGCCCGAGGTAGCTGCCGCCCTGCGTCGCCACCCTGCCGTTCGACCACGGCTGCTTCGCGGCCCACTCGATCACGTCGTGGCCGTCCCTCGCCTCGGCCCGGAAGGGGTCCCACTTGCCGTCGCTCTCGTAGCGGCCGCGCACGTCCGTGTTGACGACGGCATAGCCCATGCGCGCCAGCGTGATGAGCCGGTCGTGCACGCCGACGTTCTCCCGCAGGACGCCGTACGGCGTGCGCACCACGATCGCCGGGAACCGGCCCTGGCGCGACGGACGGTAGATGTCGACGTACAGCGTCACGCCGTCGCGCATCGGCACGGCGCGGTGGTGGTCGATCAGGATGCGTTCGGTCGGCTGCGATGCGGTCGGCTGCGGTGCCGTGACCTGCGCCAGCAGCATGCCGGTGACGATGACCAGGCTGGTGAGCACGCGAACTCCTCGGTGGCGGTTGACGCGGGCATCCTACGCCGGCAGCATGGGGCGGCTCAACCGCCCATCCGCACCAGACGCGCACGAGGACCTGCACGCCATGAGATCGCTCGCCAAAGCCCTTGCCACCGTCACTGCCGTCGCGCTGCTCACCGGATGCGCAGCACCATCGCCGCCCGCCGCCGGCACCTCCTCGACCGCGACCGAGCCCAGTGCGTCGGCAACGACCGCACCGAAGGTCCGGGTCATCGTCGACACCGACGCCAACAACGAGCTCGACGACCAGCACGCGCTCGCCTACGTGCTGCTCAACGGCGACACGTTCACCGTCGACGGCGTGACCGTCAATGCCACGCGCGCCGGCGGCGAGGTGGACGCCCACTACGAGGAGGCACGCCGCGTCATCGCGCTGTGCAACCTCGAAGGGCGCATCCCCCTGCACCTCGGGGCGAACGGGAGTTTCGAGGAGATCCGCCCCACGCTCGGCACGCCGGACTTCGACGGGCACGCGGCCGTCGACTTCATCATCGAGCGCGCGCAGACGGCGTCGGCCCGGGAGCCGCTCGTACTGCTGCCGATCGGCAAGCTCACGAACATCGCACTCGCGCTGGTCAAGGAACCGTCGATTGCCGGGAAGGTCCGCATCGTGTGGCTGGGATCGAACTACCCGGAGCGGGGCGAGTACAACCAGGATGGCGATCCGGAAGCCCTGAGGTACGTGCTGTCGATCGACGTACCGTTCGAGATGGTGACGGTGCGGTACGGCAAGCCCTCGGGCACCGATGCCATCCGCGTCACGCGCGAGGATGTCGCGAGACGTTTCGCCGGACGCGGCCCGCGCGCCGCTGCCCCCGTGCCGGGACGACACGGCGGCACGTTCACCACGTTCGGCGATTACGCGGTGAACCTGTTCGAACACATCGAGATGACCGGGACGCCGCCGTCACGGGCGCTCTACGACGTGGCGGCCGCCGCGATCGTCAAGGATCCCGCATGGGCCATCTCGCGCCAGGTCCCCGCGCCGGCCCTCGTCGGCCGGAACTGGGAGGCGCGGCCGGACAACCCGCGAACGATCGTCGTCTGGGAGCGCTTCGATCGCGACGCCATCGTCGACGACCTCCAGGAGACGCTCGAGGAACCCGTCCTCGCGACGCCGTAACGCAATGGCGTGGGCGCGTTCGGGGAAACGCGCCCTACCCTCCCGCGGGTGATAGGCCGGGGACCATCACCGCGCGCCTGCCATCCGCGACAGGTCAGCTTCGGCGGCGATGTAGCCGAACGCATTCCAGCCCGCGCCAGCCGTCACGCGCGTGAAGACCGCACGCGCGCGCTCGACCTCGCCCGTCACGAGGTAGTAGTTCCCCACCCCGTAGCCCTGCGTGGCGATCGTCGTGTCGTCCGGCGTCGCCGGCGCGAGCAGCGCCTCCGGCTTCTCGAGCCCCTTGTACATCAGCAGCCGCCGGTGGTACGCGCCGTTCTCGAGGATGTCCATCGTCGTCGTGACGCGATCGAGCAGCTGCATCGCCTCGCCGCGACGCCCGAGTCGCATCAACGTCATCCACAGCCAATCGGTCGCGGCAACGAGCGCGTCGTCGTTCTTCGCGACGCGCAGCGCATGGTGCCAGGCGCCGGCCGCGCGGTCGTACTGCGCCTGCAGGTAGTACGCGAGACCAAGGTGGTACCACACGTTGAAGTGCAGCGTCGTGCGCGGCACGCCGGCCGCGTTCGGCATGCCGTCCGGCTCGACCTCGTCGGGACGACCGGCGATCAGTGTCGCGGCGCGCTCGAGGTCCTCGCGGGCGTCGGTGAACCTGCGTGTCGTGATGTAGCGATGCCCGCGGTGGCGGTACATCCGCGCGTCCTCCGCGTACAGGCGGGCTCCGCGCGAGAACGTCGCGATTGCGTCCTCGTAGCGCCACAGATACGCCTGACGCCGGCCCATCCAGATGACCGCGTCGGGCGTGTCTGTGTTTGCCAGCGACTGCACTTCCTGCAGGTCGCGTTCGAGTTTCGCCTGGTTCGGGATCGGATCCGGTGCAAACAGCGGGGTGCCATTCAGCGAACGCGCCGCCGGCTCCCGCGCATGTGGCTGGGCCAGCAGGGGCGTGGCGAGCGCCACCGCCAGCACGGCGACCAGCAGTCGATGCATGACTGCGCATCGTAGATCAGCACATCGGCGGTCGGCCCAGCCGCGTATGATGTGCGGCATGCCGACGCTTTTCGTGTGGCTGGTGGCCGGCGTCCTGCTGGCGGCCGGCGCGACACCCGTGACTGCGCAAGCCACCGCACCAGCCACACCCCTGGCCATGCAGCGCATCGCGCTCGTGACCGGTTCGACCGATGGACTCGGGCGTGAGCTCGCGCGCCGCCTCGCCGCGGAGGGCGCGCACGTCATCGTGCACGGGCGGAACCGGGAGCGGGGACAGGCCCTCGTCGACGAGATCGCGACCGCGGGCAAAGGGTCGGCGCGCTTCTACGCCGCCGACTTCGCGTCGCTCGACGAGGTGCGCCGCCTCGCCGCCGACATCACGCGGGACTACACACGTCTCGATCTGCTCGTGAACAACGCCGGCATCTTCCTTCGTGACGACCGTCGTGTCAGCCGCGACGGCGACGAGCTGACGTTCGCGGTGAACTACCTGGCCGGCTACCTCCTCACCCATCGCCTGCTGCCGCTGCTCGAGAAGGGCCGCGCACCACGCATCGTCAACGTGTCGTCGCGCAGCGCGGCGCCCATCGACTTCAGCGACGTGATGATGGAGCGTGGCTACACGGGCTACCGGGCGTACAGCCAGAGCAAGCTGGCACAGGTGATGTTCACGATCGACATGGCCGCGGAGCTGAAGCCGAAGGGTATCGTCGTCCAGGCCGTCCATCCCGCCACCGGCATGGACACGAACATGATCGCGTCGGTGGGGCTGACGCCGCGGACCACCGTCGACGAAGGTGCCGCCGCGGTGATGCACGTCATCGCCACCGATGCTCCGAGCGGCAGTTATTTCCTCGGCCAGCAGGTGGGCACGCCGCATGCGCAAGCCGCCGACGCCGAGGCGCGGCGCCAGTTGCGCGAACTGAGCCGGAAGCTGACCGGCGTGCCGTGATCATGACGTAGCGGTCGGGCCTTGTGGTGATCAGGACGTAGCCGTCGGGCCTTGTAGTGACCAGGACGTAGCCGGCGGGCCTTGCCCGACGGTCTGCGTTGCCCGTCGCTCGCGAGGCGACGGCGTACGAACGAGAAGGGAACCATGGATCGGCGCAGGTTCTTGCACGCGACACTCGCCGCCGGAACGGCGGGAGTCGGCGCACTCGGAGGGCACACCAGCGTCGCCGGCGCGACGCAAGCCGCTTCGGGCGCCACGCGCCCGAGCGCACCTCAACCGGCGCCCCCCCTCCAGCAGTTCGACGCCCACACGCCTCTCGTGATCGAACGTCCGCGTGAAGGAAAGCCGCGCGCCGGACAGGTGGTGCTCGCCATCCAGCCGCACTCGGACGACATCCCGCTCTTCGGCGCCGGCACCGTCCTCAAGCTGATCGACGAAGGGGCGACCGCGTACGTGATCCGCGTCACCAACGACGACATGGCCGGCCCCGGCAGCTACGCCGAGACGGTGATGGCCAACTGGCGCAACTCGGAAGCGGTCGGCAAGGCGCTCGGCGCGGTGCGCACGTTCGACCTGAACTACAACAACCACATGATGGACAACATCGCGTGGGCGGAGTTGCGTCAGCGCTTCATCTTCCTTTTCCGCCTCCTGAAGGCCGACATCGTCGTCACGTACGACCCGTGGAGCGCCTACGAGGAGAACCCGGACCACGCGGTGACGAGCCGTTGCGTCGAGGCCGCGGCATGGATGGCCGGGGGCGCCAAGGATTACCCGGAACACTTTGCCGCCGGCCTGAAGCCGCACTCCGTGCGCGAGAAGTACTACTTCGCCCGGTTCCAGCAGCGCGTCAACCGCGTCGTCGACATCGGGCCCTGGGTGGAGCGCAAGATCGACGTGAACCTCGAGAACACGGCACAGGGTCCCGCGGGCGAGAACGGCCAGCGTCTCCGGGCGAGGCTGGCCGCCGAAGGACGACGGCTGCCGCTGCTCGGCGACGACGACCGCACCGCCAACCGGGAGTACGTGCGGCAGTTCGTGCTCGAACGCGACCGCCTGGCAGGTGCCCCGCATGGCCTCGCCTACGCGGAGGCATTCCATTACATCGGTCCCGGATTCGATCCCGTGCAGGAGTACCTGAAGCAGCACGCGACGTCGAGATAGGGGGGCGCTGCGGTGCCCTGCCCACCGGGCAAGGCCCGGCGGCTACGAACAGCCCAGGTCCACTCTGCGTGCACACGCCGGCCGCGTATGATGCCGCCATGCTGCCCATGCTGATCGCTGCTGCGCTCTCGTTCGGCCCGGGGGACTCGATGCAACCTGCCGCGAGTGCGCGACCGGTCGTCCCGGCGTCGCAGCGCGTGGCCC